>CAKTTM010000267.1 GCA_934615145.1 uncultured Clostridia bacterium
GCAACAACCTGTATGAAACGGGCCCCAAGCTATACAATACCGCCGATCTGTGATAGGATAGGCACCTATTATCCAAGCGGGGAGGGCAAGCAACTGCGGATCAATCTCAAGAGGCTGATAGCGCTGGCATTGACGGCGCTCCTCCTGCTTGCGCTGTCGCCTGCGCTGGCCACCGATGCCTATGACCCTAACCAGCCCGAGAAGCTGTCCAGCAACCAGCTGACGGCGCAGAGCGCCATATTGATAGATTTAAAGACCGGCGAATCGCTGTTTGAAAAGAATGCTGACGACATGCGCTTCCCCGCCTCCACCACCAAGGTGATGACCATCCTGCTGGGCATCATGATGGGTAACCCCGACGACATCGTCACCATCAGCCAGAACGCGGCGAGCCTGGACCCTGGTCAGCACTCGCGCATCCCGCTGGTGGCGGGCGAGCAGATGCGCTTTGACGATCTGCTGCGAGCCACCATGGTGGCGTCTGGCAATGACGGCTCCATCGCGATCGCCGAGCACATCTCCGGCAGCGAGTCGGCCTTCGTGGGGCTGATGAATGACGCGGCGATGCAGTTTGGCTGCACCAGCACCCGCTTTAATAACTCCCATGGCTTTACAGATGATAATCACTTCACCACCGCCCGTGACCTGGCGCGCATCATGCGCGTGGCGATGGAGAACGAGACCTTCCGCGAGATCGCGGCGCTGACCAGCTATACCCTGCCGCGCAATGAGTGGAGCGCGGCGCGCACGGTAAGGGTGCTGAACAATGTGTTCTTTGACGCGGAGAGCGACTACTATTTCCCCCAAATGATCGGCGGCAAGACGGGCTATACGGACGCGGCCGGCCGCTGCTTTGTGGGCGCGGCTGAGGAGGACGGCGTGCAGCTAATCTCCGTCGTGCTCAAGGACAGCGCCAATGGCAGGTGGGTCGATACCAAGCGCCTGATGTCCTACGGCTTTAAGCAGTATGTGACCAGCAGCATCGAATCCCTCTACCGTGAAAACCCCAAGGTGGTGGACATCTCCGGCTTTGATCTGGGCGATCAGAACCTGGGCCGGCTGGAGCTGTCCATCCGCAAGGTCAATCCCTTGGCGGATGACCACCTGGTTGGCTTTGTGGGCCAGGGCGATGCCTGGACACGCATCTACAACATGCGCACCAGCCTGACCTTCCTGCGCCGCCTGGAGGCGCCGGTGGAGGCCGGCGAGGTGGTGGCGCTGATGACCTATACGCCTGAGGGCGCGGAGGCTGAGCCGGTGGAATATGAGCTGCTGGCCACGCGCTCGGTGGCCCGGCGCATCTCCACCGTGCCCAGCTATGAGGAGATCGTGGCCTATACCGAGGCCGATCCCAATCCCTTCCCCCGGCTGTCGTTCAACTTCCTGCTGCTGGTGCTCTCGCCCGTCATCGCGGTGATCGTGCTCAGCCGGCTGTTCATGCGCCTGTTCACCCGAAAGAAAAAGCCCCGCATCAAGCGCAGGACTGGCTATACCACCCGCTATTATCGCTGAAGCTGGGCAGGGCTGCCTGTGAAGGCCTCCTGTACAATCCGAAGGCTCTGCGCCATCTGATCGCGCTGGGCCTTTGACATATTATCGGGTGGCTGCTCGGCGCTGAGCAGCACCTGGAAATAGACTTTGTTCCCTTGCGTATAGCGCCTGACATAGCTGGGGCTGTACTGCAGGCGGTCAAAGCGCACTGCGCGGCGCGCAGGCTCATAAGTAAGGAAGGCATGCAGCAGGGCGCCCGACTGCGCCTCGCGGCGATTGCGGTTTTCGCTGAGGATATTGCCCAGGCTGTAGGCGATCAGTATCTCGCGCTCACCGTACTGGCCGTCAGGCAGGCGATAGAGCTCCAGCTGCTGTATACGGCCGCCCCCCATGCCCAGTATCATGTCCGCGCCCGCCTGGCCCAGGCGCCGCGCCAGGGTACCCTGGGCCGCTGTAGGCGCGCTGTCCTGAGCCGTGGGCCAGTTGAGGGAGACGATGACGATGTCGTGACTGTCTCTAAGCGAGCGCACCTGCTGGGTCAGCTTGTCCGCGTCAAAGGGATAGAGCAGCTGATCGCGCTCGCGCTGGCTGGTGGCCTTTTGCCCAGCGGATGACAGCATCTGCGAGGCATGCAGCCAGGCGATATTCAGGCCATTGACTTTTAGCGTGGTCAGGCCCCCCTGGCCAAAGCCCAGCGCGCGCAGCTGTCGCTGCCCCATGGCCTGCAGGCTGCCCTGCGCGCCCTGGTAGCCCTGATCCAGCGCCTTTTCCCCCGCGATCACCAGGCTATCGATGCCAAGGCCGCGCAGCATGTCAAGCGCCGCCACCGGCATCTGGCTGTCAGAAACCTGCGCGGATGCCGGCACGATCACCTGGTCGATGCCCAGTATGTTGAGGTCGGCGTGCAGCCGCGGCTGCAGGGCCGATAGTATATTGCCTTCGATAAAGCTCTGGCTGGCGGTGATATCACTTTCAAAGCGCGCCATGCCCCCCAGCGTCAGCGACAGGCTGATGGGCGAGGCGGGGCGCGCGGTGACGATCTGCTGGGTGGGCAGCGGGTCAGGCGTCTGGCCCTCCACAAGCGCGATGGGCTGATCCAGCGGCCTGCGGATGACCTCGCCCACGGTGTCTATGATTTGTGTCAGGTCCATCGCGGCGGCCGGGCTGTCGCCGCCCGCCGCCTGGAAGAAGAGGACA
>CAKTTM010000268.1 GCA_934615145.1 uncultured Clostridia bacterium
GCCGTACACGCCGCCGACGCGGATTGTTGGTCAGAGGGCTGCGGCCCTCCGAACCTCCCGGGAGTGAGTTGATTGTCTACCCAGGCCGCCGCACATCCGCGTGGCGGCCTGGCTTTTTTATGCAGACGATCTCGAGTTGTTACGATATCGTCACATTTGCATCTATCCAAAGGTGGAGGCCTAGTGTATACTATGCACAGAGGCCCTGTGGCCCGCACAAACCCCGACGCCCAATGGGCATGAAGGAGGTTCAAGTGAATACACTCTTTAAGCGCCTGATGTCCCTATCGCTGATATTGATGCTCTGTTTGCCTGTGATCGGCCTGGCCGAGGCCGTGGTGGCGCCTGAGGCGCCGCCGGTCGCTGAGGCTGAGCCAGTCGCTGAGGCTGAGCCAGTCGCCGAGGCTGCAGCTACGCCGCAGCCCGCTCCGGCCCAGGCGCCCGAGGGCTTTGAGTTCCTCAAGGCTGCCAAGGCCAATGTCAACAAGTACTATGTGGCCCTGCGCATCGCCGGCTTTGAGCCCACGCTCTACGCCTTCACCGACAATGGCGGCAGGACGCAATACCGCGTCTACGGCCGCCTGAATAAGAAGAAGGGCATGTACGAGGCCACGGTGACGGGTGAGAGCGCGGAGGCGCTGACGGTCGCCGTTGTAGGCCAGGCCCCCATCAATGACAAGTGGGAGGTCTTTGCCAAGGCCAAGGTGGTGGCGCTCAACACCGCCACGCTGCCCGAGGGCTACCGGCGCTCCACCAAGACGGGGGTCTGCTACTTCACCAACCTGTTCAGGCAGAAGGAGTACCGGGTGATGGGCCGCCTGGGCAACACCGAAGACGCCTACTACCCCGCCGTCTACGCCAAACCCAAGCCCGGCTCACTGCCCATCGACATCAGCCGCGACAGCGATCGCTTCCACCTGGAGAATGAGAAGTACTACAAGGTGCCGGCCGCGCTGCGCGGCGGCTTTGCCATCGCCGTCTTCATCAACACCAGCGACGGCCACCGCGTGAGCGTCCTGACCGACAAGCCCGTGGTGGACAGGGCAGCGCTGAAGTAAGACCCCGTGGTCAACAGGCCGCCTCATAGTTGAGGCGGCTTTTGCTTGAATACGTTGACAATTTTCACACATAGGCCTATGATGTGATCAACAGCACAAAACCCTGAACGTTATGGAGTTCATTGGGGTTTTACATCATATTGGTGGAGGTGGGTTCTATGACTGGTATTCCCTTGCTCATCGCCTTTGTCCTGGCCATTATCCTGATGATTGTGGCAATCTCCCGCTTCAAGGTGCATGCCTTCCTGGCCCTGATGGGTATCTCATTGCTCTTTGCGATCATTGCCGGCATCAAGCTGACCGATATCCCCGGCATCATCGGCCAGGGCTTCTCGGGCACCTTCACCAGCATCGGCATCGTCATCATCCTGGGCGCCTTGGTGGGCACCTTGCTGGAGAAGACCGGGGCAGCGCTCAAGATGGCCGATGTCGTGGTCAAGCTGGTGGGCAAGAAGCACCCGGAGCTGGCCATGCTGATCATGGGCTGGATCGTCTCCATCCCGGTCTTTTGCGACAGCGGCTTCGTCATCCTAAACCCCATCCGCAAGGCACTGGTCAAGCGCACCGGGCGCAGCTCGGTGGCCAGCACCGTGGCGCTGTCCATGGGCCTATACATCTCCCACTGCTTCATACCGCCCACACCCGGCCCCATTGCCGCGGCCAACACGCTGTATGAAGGCCTGGGTCAGCCGGTCAACCTGCTGCTGGTCATGGGCATCGGCGCCGCCTGCTCGCTGCTGCCGCTGATCGCCAGCTATGTCTTTGCGCTGGTCATCGGCAAATCCGTCAAGGCCAAGGATGATGTCGACAGCGGTGAAGTGGTACAGACCTACGAAGAGCTGGTGGCCAGCTATGGCAAGCTGCCGAGCGCTCTGATGAGCTTCGCCCCCATCGTTGTGCCCATCATCCTGATGGGCCTGGGCTCCGCCTTCAAGATGGCTGGGCTGGATCTGCCGCTGTTCGCCTTCCTGGGCACGCCCATCATGGCCCTGGCAGTGGGCCTGCTGATCGGCATCGCGCAGCTGGCCATGGGCGGCAAGCTCAAGGATCTCTATGAGCTGACCGACAGCACCCTGCGCGTCACCGGCCCCATCCTCTTCGTCACCGCGGCGGGCGGCGTGCTGGGTAAGGTCATCGCCTCCACCGACATCGTCAACTTCGTCTCGCAAAACTCCGGCGCGCTCTCCACGCTGGGCTATTTCTTCCCCTTCCTGATCGCGGCCATTCTCAAGACCGCTCAGGGCAGCTCCACAGTGGCCATCACCACCACAGCGGGCATCATGGCGCCCTTGCTTGCCACCATTGGCTTTACCACGCCGGTACAGCTGGCCCTGGTCGTCATCGCCATAGGCTCTGGCGCCATGACCGTCTCCCACGCCAACGACAGCTACTTCTGGGTAGTCACCAACTTTGGCCAGATGGATGTCAAGGATGGCTACCGCACCCAGACGCTGGGCACGCTGGTGGTGGGTATCGCGGGCATCCTCAATGTGGTACTATTGAGCCTGGTCCTGTAACAGACTATCAACGAACGCCTGGGAGGTTCGGAGGGCCGAAGCCCTCTGACCAACAATCCGCGTCGGCGGCGTGTACGGCGACGCGGCAAGCCTTGCGTAGCAAGGGTTTCC
>CAKTTM010000269.1 GCA_934615145.1 uncultured Clostridia bacterium
GATGCGTATCGGGCGTCAATAGGCTGCTCAGCGCCTCCAGATCGATCAAGCCTTGACCGTCCAGCGGGCAGACCTGCACCTCAAAGCCCAGATCCGCAGCCGCGCGACAGCTCTCGCGCACCGCCGGATGCTCGCCTGCGGAATAAATGATACGCTGACCTGTCCGCCCCGCGGGCAGGCCGCCCAAGATGGCCAGGTTGTCCGCCTCAGTACCGCTGCCGGTGAATATCACGCTGCCGCCGGCCGTGCCCAGGCGCTGCTTGATCAGTGTCCGGCAGGCGGTCATCGCCTTCTCGGCCGCCAGCGCTGGCGCGTAAAGCGCTGCGGGATTGAAATAGCCATCCGTCATGGCTTGACGCATGGCCTCTATCACGGCCTCTGTCGGGCGCGTCGTGGCAGAGTTGTCAAGGTATACCGTCACAAAGGCTCCTAATTGTTCTGGAATTTGCCCTGGCCCGCCGCCCGCACGATCATCTCGCGCATGGTGTCGCTGGGCTCGATGACCATCAGGGATTTGACGCTGTCCTTCTGGAAATACATGTAGAACAGCTCGGCATCCCGGTTGAGGAACCAGTTGATGCGCTTAATGCCGGGCATCTTCAGGTAGCGCTGGAAGGAGCCTGATCGCACCATGCCAACGGCCTCCACATTGCGCACATTCATGGTGCCCAGCGCCTTGCGCTTGCGGTTGTTGAACACCTTGGCAAAGTCCAGCACACCATTGGTGAAGGTGTACTCATACTCCGTGCGGATGCGGTCCTTGTACAGGAAGAGCAGCACGGTGGAGGCGATCAGCAGCAGGGTGACCACGATGTCAACGATCATGCCTGTGTTGAAGCCCTGGGTGCTGATCGCCATGGTGAGCAGATTGAACATGAAGATGGCCAGCAAGCCCGATATGATCATCACCGCAAATGAGAGCACATAGATCAGGTTCTCACTGCTTTTGTTGCGCTTGGTGACGACTTCCTCCATGAATTGATCCATTATCCTTCTCCTTACCTGAAAAATACGGGCACGATCAGGCCGATCACCGCGCCGAAGAACACCTCGGTGGGGGTGTGGCCGATCAGCTCCTGCAAGTCATTATCCCCCAGGGGCTGCCCCTCCACCAGCATCCGGTGCAGGATGCGGTTGAGCACATGGCTTTGCTTGCCCGTCTGATAGCGCACCCCCATGGCGTCATAGATGACCACCATGGTCACCGCAGTGGCCAACGCAAAGGCGGTGGAGCCCAGGCCCTCGCGCGTTGCCACCATGGTGGTCAGCGCCACCAGAAAGGCGGTGTGCGAGCTGGGCATGCCGCCCATGCCGAACATGCGCCGCCAGTCGATGCGGCGGGCAACCAGACCATGCACCAATACCTTGGTCACCTGCGCCACCAGCCAGGCGACGAAGGCACACATCAGGATATCATTCCCAAGCAATTCTGACAAATCGCGCACTCCTTGGCGCCGCCCCAGCGGCGAAACTTATTGTACTCTGTCCAGGGTCTGCACCGCAAGCTCGCGCAGAAAGTCGGCGCGCTCATCAAAGATTGACAGCGCCTGCACGGCCTGCTCAATATGCCAGGCGGCATCTGTCCACGCCTGCGCCATGCCCACCACCGCGGGCCAGGTCAGCTTGCCCCGCTGGGCGTCCATATTGGTGGCCTTGCCAAGCAGCGCGGCGTCCCCTGTCAGGTCCAGCAAATCGTCCACGATCTGGAATGCCAGGCCTAAATGATAGCCATAGCGGCAGCCGGCTGCCATCTCCTCAGTGTCTGCGCCAGCCAGCGTCAGCCCTGCCGCGATGGGCGCGGTGATCAGGTCTGCCGTCTTGTGGCTGTGCATGTAGCGGAGCATCTCAGGGTCAGCCGCCTGGCCTTCCATCATGATATCGGCCGTCTGCCCGGCGATCATCCCCTGACCGCCAGCGCGCCTGGCCACCTGATAGAGCGCGGCCATCGCCCTGGGATGCGGGCTGGCCGCCATCGTCTCATAGGCCAGGTTGAGCAGCGCGTCACCGGCCAGTATGGCCATGGCCTCGCCATACACCTTGTGATTGGTGGGCTTGCCGCGCCTCAAGTCATCATCGTCCATGGCGGGCAGGTCATCATGGATCAGCGAGTAGCAGTGAATCATCTCCACCGCCGCGGCAAAGGGCAGGGCTGTATCCAGATCACTCTCCAGCAGGCCGCAGGCCGCCAGCAGCAGCACCGGCCGCAGGCGCTTGCCGCCGTTCAAAACGCTGTAACGCATCGCTTCTGCCAGGCGCCGGGGATGCTCCTCTTCCGCCCAGTCCTCAGACGGCAGGGGCAGGCAGGCATCAAGCGCCTGCTCTACCTTGGCCTGCAGCGCCGCGTAGCGCTCAGGATAGCTCATCGTCACCAGGGGCCTCCTCCAGCGCGCCGTTTTTGAGGATCAGCAGCTTTTGCTGCGCGGCGTCCAGCTCCAGCTTGAGCGACTGCGCCAGTTTGACCCCTGCTTCGTAGGAGCGCATCAGTTCTTCAAGCTGCATGCCCCCCTCTTCCATCTTGGCGACCAGCGCCTCCAGGGCTTCCAGGTTCTTTTCAAAGTTCGCTTCAGTTTTCTTCGTTGCCAAATGCTTCCTCCATCTCGACAGCCAGCCTGCGCACCCGCAGCCTGCCATCGTGGAATATCAACGCCATCTCTTCAGGCG
>CAKTTM010000270.1 GCA_934615145.1 uncultured Clostridia bacterium
CTCCATGGCCGCCTGGCGGCAAAAGAACAACGCGCACCCGGAGCTCAACCAGCCCACCAAGCCCGTGGACAGCGGCCGCCAGATCGACACCAACGAGGAGACCGGCTATATCGACCCCATGCAGGATCCCTATTTCCTGTAAGATCCATGCTTGCTGACCCGCGCGGTCAGTGACAGAGAGCCCGCAGCGACATCCATCGCTGCGGGCTCCACTTTATGCCTTACGGTCGGTCAGTGTCTCAGGCGGCCTTATCCTCCACCTTTTCGCCATACACAAACTCAAACAGCTCCCTGGCGCCGTCCACCAGCCGGGGGCCGGGGCGGGTCAGCTCGTCGCCATTGGCGGCGTAGATGCTCTGGTCGGTAACGGCCTTGAGCGTCTGCCAGCCGGCGCGGGCGGCGATCTCCTCCTCGGGGCGGGGGCCTTCGCCAAAGTACATGGTGAAGGTGACGATGACCTCTGGATCGCGGGCGATCACCTGCTCCTGCGAGATTTCCTTCCAGCCCTCGATGTCGTCAAAGACATTCTTGAGGCCCGTGATCTGCGCGATCTCCTGCAGGAAGCTGCCCTGGCCCGCCGTCCACAGGCCCCACTGCAGCGGGCTGGTCTCAAAGTAGACGCTCTTGTGCTGCGCGATGGCGGCGGCCTTGGCGGCGACGGCGCTGAAGCCCTCCTGCATCTGGGCCACCAGCTGATCGGCTTCCTCAGTCTTGCCCACCACGGCGCCGATGAGCCGGATGGCCTCGTAGGTGCCCTCGATGGTCTGGGCGTCGGTGACGATGACGGCGATGCCAGCTTTTTCCAGGGTCTCCACCTGCTCGGGCGTCTGGGCCATCTTGGTGATGATCAGCGCCTGGGGGGCCAGGGCAATGATCTGCTCCAGGTTGGTCTGCATGCCCGACTGCACCGAGGGCACGGCCAGCACATCGGCCGGGTAGTCGCAGTACTCGCCGCGGCCCACCAACTTATCGCCGGCGCCCAGGGCATAGAGTATTTCGGCGTCGGCCGGCATCAGCACGACCACCTTGTCGGCCGGGCCCGAGAGGGTGACCTCGCGTCCGGTCATGTCGGTCAGTGTCAGGCCCTCTGCCGCTGCCGGCAGCAGGCTCAGGAGGAGCAGGCCCGCCAGGGCCAGGGACAGCCATTTGGAGTATCTTGTCATGATCTCCACCCCTTTCATTTGTCAAATGAATGGCGGCCTGTGGAAAAGGCGCCCGATGACGGGCGCCCCAATGCGGCAATACGCATCAGCTTTCTCACACCCAGGAGCAAGCGGTGGGATGCATCATCCTCACCCTTGACGCACAAACAGGTCTCCCGGCTTGGCTTCATCCTCCGGACGCCTTCCCGCCTTGCGGCAGTGGCCTGTGCCCTTTGTCAGCTTCACGGTTACTGGGGTAGCCTGGACATCGCATCCAGTTCCCATCGCGGTTGCCCGCGGCGAGTTGCCTCGCAGATGTGCGCGCTATTCACTTGTGCTGTCATTATAGGCCGCTGTGCGCCAGCCTGTCAAACCATCAATTATACTTGGGCACCAAGCCCTCGGCGCTCCAGGGCAGCCAGGCCACCGCGCCGTGGAGCATGTTGAAGACCACGTAATAGCGCTCGTGCTGGCGCCAGCCGCCCAGGGTGGAATAGCTGGTGTGGTTGATCTGGCAGTCCGGCAGGGCGGCCTGCAGGCGGGCCACCAGCGCCTCATCCACCGGGTCGTCGTTGCTGCGGTTGTTGCTGTGGTAGAGCCACAGGCGCTCCAGGCCCTTGAGCTCGTACAGGGGGCTGAAGTCCTGCGTCTGGTTGAAGGCCAGGTTGAGGTCGATCAGGCGATGGAGCCCGCGCAGCGGCGCGTAGTCCTCGATGTAGTTGTTAAACAGCTCCACATACTCCAGCTTTTTGAGCCCCGCCAGCGGGCTGATGTCGGTGATATAGTTGTTGGCCATGATGATGACGCGCAGCTCGGTCAGGTCGGCCATGAAGCTGATGTCCTTGATCTTGTTGTGGCCCAGGTCCAGCGCTCGCAGGTTGCGGCAATATTTGAGCAGCCGGAAATCCTCTTCGCTGTGGGTCTTGGAGCGGTTGTTGTGGTTGATGGCATAGGCGGTGGCATCGGTGCGCACATAGTGATCCTCCACCAGGTGCAGCGTCCAGCCAAAGCGGATATGGGGGTAGCGCAGGGCCAGCGCGTCTATCTGCTGGGCATTGAGCCGGCTCTCATACATGTCCACTTGCGTCAGCTGGGGGTGCTGATCCAGGAAGGCGATCAGGGGCTCGATGTCCTTAAGCTTGTTCTCGCCCAGGTCCACATAGCGGGCGTCGGCGGCCAGCTGGATGGCGGACAAATCAGTCTGGGCCAGGGCCGCGGACAGGCCGCTCAACAGCAGCACAGACAGCAACAATAGAGAGAAAAATCGCTTCAATGATAGGCTCCTTCATAACTCGGTCTTGCGCTCCACCCAAGCATTCGGGGCGGGGCAGTTCCGGATTATAACAGCCAAGTACCAAAAAAGCAACACATTCGTAATATATGAAGGGGCGAATTGGGGGCCAGATCGGCCATGAATTGTAACAAAATGCTGGCTGGAGATGCCGTGAAAAGCCTCAGCCCGGCTGCCGCATATCACGCACCGAGGCCCGGGTGATCAGCCGCCCCTGCACATAG
>CAKTTM010000271.1 GCA_934615145.1 uncultured Clostridia bacterium
GGAGGGGATCTGCTGCCTGGCCACCAGGTTGTGTATCTTGGTGACGATGACCTCCTCGTAGTGCGAGCGGTTGAAGATGCCGATCTCACCGCGGCGGGGCAGCGCCTTTGAGATGCGCCAGAGGTAGTCGTGATCCAGCTCCTCGCTGGAGGGCTGCTTGAAGCTGACCACCTGCACGCCCTGGGGGTTGAGCCCGCTCATGACATGCTTGATGGCGCCGTCCTTGCCCGCCGCGTCCATGGCCTGCAGCACAATCAGCAGCCCGTAGCGGTTCTCAGCGTAGAGCCTCTCCTGCAGATCGGCCATGGCCTTGAGGTTTTTAGGCATCAGCGACTTGACCGCCTCGTCCTTGTCCACCGATTTGTCCCGCCCTGTGGGCATCTGCGACAGATCCACCTTTTCACCGGGCTTGACCAGGTATTGCTTGATATCCATGCTTCCCTCCAGGGCGCCGCTGGGCGCGATTAATGGCTGAGATGATTTTATCATACCGGCCTCATGCCTTCAAATAGTAGATATTACCCGGATAATTCAGATTGAAACCATCTTTTGACAAAGTCTAAGGGCTGTGGTATGATGCGGTCGCATTCAATGACCGAGGAGAAAAGGAGAGTCAGCATGTCAACCCGAATGAGCAAACGCAGCCATTCAAAACGCACCATCCTTGTCCGCGCCCTCAGCGTATTCCTGGCTGTGCTGATCGTGGGCGGTACCTTCGCCTCGCTGCTGCAGCTACTCTGATCCCTGCATGGGGTTAAGATATTAAAGGAGGAAACTTTCATGGAGTTCAAGGGATCCAAGACCGAAGCCAACCTGCACACAGCTTTTGCTGGCGAGAGCATGGCCCGCAACAAGTATGACTATTTCTCCAAGGCCGCGGCCAAGGAAGGCTATCAGCAGATCGCTGATATCTTTGCCCTCACCGCGCTCAACGAGAAGGAGCACGCCAAGATGTGGTTCAAGGCCTTGGGCGAGCTCAACGATGGCAGCACCCCCGGCGATACGCTCAAGAACCTGGTGGCCGCCGCCGCCGGCGAGCACTATGAGTGGACCGACATGTACAAGGGCTTTGCCGAGACCGCCAAGGAAGAGGGCTTCAAGGAGATCGCCCTGCGCTTTGAGAACGTGGCCAAGGTCGAGTTCCAGCACGAAGCCCGCTACAACAAGCTGGCCAAGCACCTGGAGAATGACGATGTCTGGGTCGAGGCTGCACCCACCAAGTGGCACTGCATCAACTGCGGCTTCATCTTTGAGGGCAAGACCGCGCCCATGAAGTGCCCCGCCTGCGACCATCCCCGCGCCTATTTCGAGCGGATGGCCGAGAACTACTGATTTATTTATCGTACCAGAGGTACACAGGGGCGCCGGAGATGATCCGGCGCTCCTTTTTGTTACATGTCAGCCGCAACTTTTTGGTTTCGCGGGCGTTATACAGGGCAAAGACATCGTGAAAAGGAGACGCCATGACAGCATACCGAATCCTCCTGCTCTGCCTCGTCCTCTGCCTGGCGCTGCCGGCATCCGCCCTGGCCCAGGAGGGGCTGATCAGCCTGCCCGACGACGAATACACCGTATGCATCGCCGCTGACGGCGAGGACATCTACATCAGCACCCATGACGCCACGCTCTACCGCTGGCAGCACGCCACGCAGCGCCTGACCAGGCTGCCCCGGCGAGATGGCTTGCCCAGGTATGAGAGCATCATCGCGCTGTGCGTGCTGGAAGGCCGCGTCTATGGGCGCCTATATGACGATGACGGCCTGCGGCTGCTGTGGGAGCCGCATCCCGGCGGCGCGGAGAAGATCGCGCTGCCGCTTGGCAGCAGCTACCTGGTGCGCATGCAGACGCGGGGTGACGCGCTGTGGCTGATGCAAAGCATCAGCGGGGATGACCATGTGCTCTGCCGGGTGGACATGACATCGGGCAAACTCAAGCGCTACGATGAATCGCGCGGGCTGTACCAGTATGTGCTGCTGCCGGATGACAAGGTGCTGCTGATAGACAATCTCTTTGAGAAGGGGCGCCTGTTTGGACGGCTCCGGATGCTGGACTTGAAGACCGGCAGGGCACAGCGCCTGAGGGATACCGACTACACCATGGGCACGCCCGCCTATGACGCGCAAAGCGGCCAGGTGCTCTGGGTGGCGCAGGGCGCGCTTTGGCGCTGGGACATGGCAGGCGAGCCCCAGCGCCTGGTGGCTATCCCCGTGGGAAATGAGCATGATCACAACCACGCCGTGGCGATTCAGGGCAAGCTGGCCATCCCCTACTCCGGCGGCATCTACCTGGTCGATCCCCAGGCGCAGGCTGCGGGCAGCCTGCATGTGATTGGCGACGGCACCATGGATCACCACGGCAGCGGCTACAAGCAGTTCCTGATGACACAGCCGGGCATTGCGCTGAGCAATGCGCCCACCGCCGCCAATCAGGATCAGTTTGGCACCGGCGAGCTGGCGCAGCGCATCATGACGGGCGATCTGCAGTTTGATGTGATGCGGTTTGCCACCACCGAGTATGACCTGGGCCTGCTGATCGACAAGGGCTACTGCGCCGACATCAGCGACGATCCAGAGTTGGTGGCCCTGGTCAGTCGCATGTACCCGGCCTTCGCCGCCCAGGTGACGCGGGAGGGCAAGCTCTATGCCCTGCCCAGCGG
>CAKTTM010000272.1 GCA_934615145.1 uncultured Clostridia bacterium
GCTACCACATGGTGGGCCTGCGTGCCAAGCTCTATGACGGCAGCTCCCACTCGGTGGACTCCTCCGAAATGGCCTTTAAGACCGCCGCCCGCATCGCCTACAAGAAGGGCTGCCTGGAGGCCAACCCCGTGCTGCTGGAGCCGGTGATGCATGTCAAGATACTGGTGCCCGATGAATACATGGGCGACATCATGGGCGATGTCAGCACCCGCCGAGGCCGCATCATGGGCATGAATCAGGTGGATGGCATGCAGGAGGTGCTGGCCGAGATCCCCATGAGCGAGATGACCAAGTACGCCACCGACCTGCGCAGCATGACGCAGGCGCGCGGCAGCTTCACCCAGACCTTTGAGCGCTATGAGGAAGTGCCCGGCGACATCGCCAAGAAGATCGTCGAGGCCGCCGACAAGGACGAGGACGAAGACGAGTAAGCCTTATTCCAAGGCAGATACACACGGAAGGCCCCGCGCGGGCCTTCCATTTTTGTGCTATGTTTGACCCCTGTTTAGCAGGGTAGACTTAGGCCGTCGTCCTTTACACATCCCGACTGATTGTTCAATAAGTTGGTCCAGCCTATGACAAGAGCTGTCCGAGCGAGCTGCCGCAAAAAAGTTAGCAAACACTAACCATCATATCAAAACCAAATCAAATATGCCGCCATCACGCGGCAGACAGTGAGGAGAGATCATGGCATCCATACAGGATTACATCGTGTCGCCCATGGCGCCTACACAGGGCGCAGGGCCTGACTTCGCGACATTGGGCCGGGTGCCGGGAAGCTCACCGGCGGGGCCTTTGCCGTCGTTGAGCATCCCATCGCGCCGGGCGTGCTGGTGGCGCCCGTGCACACCCACACCAGGGAGGACGAGCTAAGCTATGTGCTGCAGGGGCAGGTGGGCATACTGATCGGCCATGAGGAGGCGGTGGCCGGCCCCGGCAGCTATGTCTTTAAACCCCGCGGCATACCGCATACCTTCTGGAACGCGGGGGAGACACCCGCCCGCATCATCGAGATCATCTGCCCGGCCGGCTTTGAACAGTATCTGGAGAAATTGTCAGTCATCATGGCCCGGCGCGAAGGACAGGGACAGCCCGACATGGGCGCCCTGATGGCCCTTGGGGCCGAGTATGGCCTGAGCTTTGACATGGCCGCCACAGGTCAGCTGCTGCAGAAGCATCGCCTGCGGCTCTCATAACCAACACTGATACAAAGACCGGCCCGCGCAGTGCGGGCCGGTCTTGAAAGCAAATGTATCTTCAGTTAGGGGCTCAGGCTTCCTCAGCGGGCTGCGCCTCAGCCTCGGCTTCGCTTGCCTCAGCGGCCTCAACCGTCTCCTCTTCCTGGACACGGGGATGGCTGACCGTAAACACCAGGCGATCGGCCTCCACATCGGTGGTGATGCCCTCGGGCAGCTCCAGGTCGCCCACGGTCAGGTTGTCACCGGCGACCATCTTGGAGACATCGACCTCGATGGCGTTGGGGATGTCATTGGGCAGGCCCTGTATGCTCAGGCTGTCCAGATGCTGCAGGAAGTCAAACTTGTTGTACAACACATCCTCGCGGCCCAGCGCCCGGATGGCGACATCGGCCTTGGTCACCTCGTCCAGCGCGATGTGCTGGAAGGTGACATGCAGGCACTCGCGGGTCACCGGCGCGTACTGCACTTCCTTGAGCATGGCATTATAGGTCTTGCGGCCCAGCGCCAGCTTGAACACCGCCATGCGGCCGTTCTTGTTGAGCGACTGCATCAGCTCGTCACGGCGGATGGAGAAGGACAGCGAGTCCTCACCCCTGGCCGACAGCGAGGCGGGCAGCAGGCCCTCCCGACGCAGGCTCTTGATGCCGCCCTTGCTCATGGGTTCGCGGCGCTCGATCTTTATCCTCAAAGAATCGTTGGCTTTGGTCATGTTGTGCTCCTTCGATGCGTATTGACAGGGACCACAAGTGGCCCGAGGGCCTTCTCATTAAGAAAAGGCATAGAAATGATACCACAAAAGCCGCCCAAATGCAAAAAATGGGAAACTGGGGTGGGCGGGACGGCAAGTAGCTGGGGGAGCAACTGGGTCACAGCGCCAAAGAGCCGTCGCCGCAGACCACTGTGGCGGCTTCAGCGAGCGCCGGTATGCTCTATTGAACGAAGTTGACGCGGATGGCGCCGTTGCTGGTCCGGACGGTCAGGCGCTGTGGGCCGCCGCTGCCGATATCAGACAGGTTGTTGCCGGCGTTAGAGGTGGACGAGCGGATGTCAAAGCTGCTGGCCCTGCCCAGGATGCTGCCTTCGATCGGGCCGTTGGAGCTCTCCAGTTGGATATCGCCCTGGCTGGTCTGCAGGCGCTCCAGGCGGATGGCGGCGTTGCTCGTTTTGGCGCTGAGGCTGCCTTGGCTGCTCAGGCGGGTGAGCTCTATGTCGCCATTGCTGGTGGTCAGCTCAGCGCTGCCGATCTGCGTGTCGCTCAGCCTAATGCTGCCGTTGCTGCTCCTCACGAACAGGTGGCCGCTGAGGCTCAAGTTCTTCAGTATCACATCGCTGTTGCTGGTGCTGGCGTTCAGGCTGCTCAGGCCACTGATGCTGTCTAAGGAATCCCTGATTAATTCCCGCTTTCCTGTTGTTTCATGGTAAAATGGACTCAAGAGATCAAACAATCATTC
>CAKTTM010000273.1 GCA_934615145.1 uncultured Clostridia bacterium
TCATCAACCACTTTGGCCAGGGCGGCCCCTTTTCGGTGGCCGATGGCATTGCCAGCGTGCCCTTTTATGAGAGCTTCCGCCAGGTGGCCAATGGCTCGCTGCCTGTGTTTGGCTACAATGTGCCCTACCCGATGATACTCTTTATCGTCATGGGCCTGCTCTTTGGCCTGGTGATGCAGCGCACCAAGCTGGGCAAGCACATCTACGCGGTGGGCTCCAACGAGGTCTCGGCCCGTATGTCCGGCGTCAATGTGGACCGCACCAAGATCGCGGTCTTTGGCATCACCGGGCTGATGTGCGGGCTGACGGGCTGGATATACTCCTCCCGCCTGATGGCGGTGGCCTCCGCCAACGCCGGCAACCTCTTTGAGATGGACGCGATTGCGGCGGTGGCCATCGGCGGCGCCTCGATGTCGGGCGGCCGGGGCAAGGTGATCGGCACCTTCCTGGGCGTGCTGATGTTCAAGATCATCAACAACACACTGGTGGCGGCCAAGGTGCCCACCTTCCTGACCGGGGCGATCTCGGGCGCCATCATCATCATCGCTGTGCTGCTGCAGAGCATGCGCGGGCAAAGAAAGTGAGGCAGCTATGCTGAAAGTGGGCGTCATCGGCTGCGGGCGGATCACGCAGTTGCGCCACGGGCCTGAATACGCTGAGAACCCTGACAGCCAGATCATGGGCTTTTACGACCTGAACACAGCGCGCGCGCAGGAGATGGTCGATGCCTTTGGCGGGCGCGTTTATCCACATTTGAACGACATGCTGGCCGACCCTGAGATCGACGCTGTCAGCGTCTGCGTGGCCAATCACGCGCACGCGCAGGTGACCATCGATGCCCTGAGCGCCGGCAAGCATGTGCTGTGCGAAAAGCCCATGGCCACCACCCTGCAGGAGTGCGAGGACATGGTGCAGGCGGCGCGCCGCCACCGCAAGCGCCTGATGCTGGGGCACAACCAGCGCTTTGCGGCCGCCCATGTGATGGCCAGGATGATGATCGCAGACGGCCTCATCGGCAAGCCGCTGAGCTTTCACACCACCTTCGGCCACCCCGGCCCCGAGGGCTGGACGGGCAAGGCCAACAGCTGGTTCTTCTCCAAGGAGCTGGCCGCCTTTGGCGTGCTGGCGGACCTGGGCATCCACAAGACCGACCTGATGCACTACCTGCTGGGCGAGCCCATCGTGCGGGTGGCCGGCCTGATGGCGACGCTGGACAAGCGCTATCCAGATGGCGGCCTGGTGGATGTGGATGACAACTCGCTGTGCCTGTTCCAGACGCGCAGCGGCGCGGTGGGGACGCTGAGCACCAGCTGGACGCTGTACGCGGGGGAGAACAACTCCACCCGCATCTATGGCACCAAGGGCCAGCTGCGGCTGTATGACGACCCCAAGTACGCGCTGATCTACGAGCCCCGCGAGGGCAAGGTGCAGCGGCACAAGCTGGACGAAATGACCAGCAACAAAAAGCAGACCGATGGCAAGCGGGCCAACACCGGCGTCATCGATACCTTTGTGCGGGGCATCCTGATGAATGAGATGACCGTTATCGAGGGCGAAGAGGCCCTGAAAGCCATGCGCGTTATCTTTGCTGCCATCGAGTCGGCAGAGACCGGGCAGATGCTGCAGGTCGACCAGAACTGAGCCTGGAACCCAAATACACTCATGCGAGGCGGCAGATGACACAGCGTCGGGGGCCAATGTTGATATTTCTGGCGGCGACGCTGTGGAGCTTCGCCGGCATCATCTCCAAATACCTGCCCTGGGGCGCGCTGGCGATCGCCTGCGGCCGGGGCATGCTGGGCACCCTGGTGCTGGGCGCCTTTAATGGCAAGTGGTTTTTCAAGCCCAGCCGCGCCGTGGTGCTGGCGGCGCTTGGCACCTTTACCACCTCGCTGCTGTTCATGCTGGCCAACAAGATGACCACCGCGGCCAACGCCATCGTGCTGCAGTACCTGGCGCCGGCCATCGTCATCCTGCTGTCTGCGCTGTTCATCGGCCTCAAGCCCAACAAGCGCGACATGATCATGGTGCTGGTGGCGCTGTTTGGCATCACGCTTTTCTTTTTTGATCATCTGGGCAGCGGCAGGCTGCTGGGCGATGTGCTGGCGATCGCCTCCAGCCTGACCTTCGCGCTGGTCTTCTTTGCCAATCGGCTGCCCGGGGCTAACCCGATGCAGGCCAGCTACTTAGGCTGCGCGCTGAACTTTCTGCTGCTGCCCTGGCTGCTGACGGACCCGGCCGTCGCCAGCGCCGGCCCCACCCAGTGGCTGGTGATCGCGCTGATGGGCCTGCTGCAGACGGGGCTGGCCTATGTGCTGTTTGCCAAGGGCATTGTGCAGACCTCGGCGGTATCGGCCAGCATCATCGCCATGATCGAGCCCATTTTGAACCCCCTCTGGGTCTTCCTGCTGCTGGGCGAGCGGCCCAGCGCCCTGGCGCTGGCGGGCGGCGCCATCGTGCTGATCGCGGTGACGGGCTACAACATATTGCTCAGCCGCGAGCAGGAGCGCCAGCGGGCGCAAGAGACATCGTCTTAACACAACAGCGCAGGGCCGCCGGGATCACCGGCGGCCCTCAGAGCATCAACAAACCCCTGGGAGGATCGGAGGGCCGCAGCCCTCTGACCAATAATCCGCGTC
>CAKTTM010000274.1 GCA_934615145.1 uncultured Clostridia bacterium
ACAAGGTAGTGGCGGCGCTCTGGTCGTCGGTGACGCCCAGGATGCCCAGCTTCAGGCCGCCCTTGTCCACCACCAGGTAGTCGCCCAGCTGCGCGGGGTAGACGCTGTTAGCGGTATCGGGCTGATGCCCATCCTTGTAGCGCGTGTTGGCCGAGAGCATGGCGTACTTAGCGCTTTCGGCCAGTCTCAGCAGATTGTCAAAGGAGTAGTCAAAGTCGTGGTTGCCAAGCACGGTGGCGGTAAGGCCCAGATCATTGAGCACGGCGACCGAGACATCGCCGTTTGTCACATTGGCCAGCGTCGTGTTGTAGGGCGAGTCGCCGCCATCCACATAGAGCACATTGTCTTCACCCAGTTTGGCCCGGATGTCGCCCAGGATGGTCTTGATGCGGGCGGCCGAGCCTATCTGGAAGTTGCTGTCGGCGGATTTGTAGGGCAGCCAGTTGCCGTGGATGTCGCTGGTGGCAAAGATGCTCAGCACCTGAGTATCGGCTTTCAGGGTATCCACCAAGGCCTGTGCCGCGGCCTGACCGATGGGCTCGTCGCTGAGCTGATCGGCCACGATAATGCCAAGCTCGGTGGCCTGCTTCAGCGCGTCGGCCTGCAGGTCCGGGCCAATATAGCCCTGGGCCAGGGCGGTCAGGAAGTCGGTAGCGCTGATGGTGTTAAATGGCTTAAAGGACAGCCTGTCTTCATCCAGGCCCATCAGGCCCGCGTTGATCACCGTCTCAATGGCGGCATGCTGCTCCAGCTGCACGCTGTCCTTGGCGGCCGGCATCACATTGGCGCTCTTGATCGCGCCATTGGTAGCCGTATAGCCCAGATCCCGCGGGGTGGTCTCAAAGCCGGGCAGGTTGAGGGTCTGCCAGGGGGCCAGTGTGAAGAGATCCTGCAGCAGCACGGCCGCCTGCGCGCGGGTCAGCGGCGCGTCCTGGCTGGCCAGGGCGGGCGCCAGGCCCAGCAGCAGCATCAGGGAAAGCAGAAGGGCGAGTAGTCTTTTCATGTTATCCTCCCTTTCGTTGATGGTATAGCGTTCTACCCCTATCATACCATCCTTCGGGGCAGGAGGCCATGCGCGGCTGGTAAAGCCTGTGTGAAATCCATGTACGCGCATGCAAAAAGGGCTGCCACGCGCGAGGGCAGCCCTAATTTGTCAAACCTGTTCAGCGCCTGTAGGTGTTGAGCAGCACCTGCCTGGGGGTACGCTGGCTCTCCAGCCTGGTGAACTGGCAGGGCCCGGCCGCTGAGCCGTCAAAGAGCTTTTTGCCCTGGCCCAGGATGAGGGGAAAGACCATCTCCCTGTACTCATCCACCAGATCCTGCGCGAACAGATAGCGCACCAGCTGTGCCGAGCCGTAGACCAGCAGGTTCTCGCGCTCGCGGAGCTTTTGTAGCTGCTGCGCCACATCGCCATGCAGAAACTGCGCCTTCCAGTAGGGCGCGCTCAGCGTGGTGGTGGGCACGACCTTGTCGATGCCATTCATAAAGGGCGCGCCCTCATCGGCGCTGCTTGGCCAGGCGGCGGCGAACTGCTCAAATGTCACGCGGCCCAGCAGTAATGCGCTTGCCTCCCGCTGCGCCTGATCCTGATAGTCCGACAGCTGCTCCTCCCAATAGGGCGCTGTCCAGGACGGTGTCTCCATCACCCCGTCCAAGCTGATGTACATGGCCACTGTGATCTTGCCCATGAGCTACCTCCAAAGTTACTCAGCACAGCATACCCGCGCCAGGTCATCATATTCACCGAAAAACCCGGCGCAGATGATCATTCTGCGCCGGGCTCGTGGATCAGCTAATGCTTAGGCCTTGGGGCCCGCCTGGATGACGGCCTCAGGCATGTTCTTGTACTTCTCAAAGTTCTTGCGGAAGAGCTCGGCCAGGTGTTTGGCCACCTTCTTGTACTCTTCCTTGTCCTGCCACATCTTCTCAGGCACCAGCACCTCGTCTGGCACGCCGGGGCAGGTGGTGGGCACCTGCACATTGAAGATGGGGTCGAGCACGAACTCGCTCTTCTCCAGCTCGCCGTTTAAGCAGGCGGTGACCATGGCGCGGGTGAGCGGCAGCTTCATGCGGTTTCCGCCCTTGCCATAGCTGCCACCGGCCCAGCCGGTGTTGACCAGGTAGACATTGGCGCCAAAGGTATCAATGCGCTTGCCCAGCAGTTCCGCGTAGCGGGCGGCAGGCAGGGGCAGGAAGGGCGCGCCAAAGCAGGTGCTGAAGGTGGCCTGCGGCTCGTTGACGCCGCGCTCTGTGCCGGCCAGCTTGGCTGTATAGCCGCTGACATAGTGATACATCGCCGCCTCGCGGTCGAGCTTGGCCACGGGTGGCAGCACGCCAAAGGCATCCGCCGTCAGGAAGATGACCGTCTTGGGGTGGCCGCCGACGCCGGGGATCTGGGTGTTGTCGATATAGTCCACCGGGTAGCCCACGCGCGTATTCTCCGTCAGGCTGTCGTCGTCAAAGTCAAACTCGCGGGTCTCGGGGTCCATGACCACATTCTCCACCAGCGCGCCAAACTTGATGGCCTTGTAGATGTCCGGCTCATTGACGGGGGAGAGGTTGATGCACTTGGCGTAGCAGCCGCCCTCGATGTTGAAGATGCCCTGCTCGCTCCAGCCGTGCTCATCGTCGCC
>CAKTTM010000275.1 GCA_934615145.1 uncultured Clostridia bacterium
GCATGTATATACCCAATTTGCATATACATTTCGCCTATGCAGTGGGCGCAAATTATGGTAAACTCTGACTGTAACAATCATACTGCCGTGGCGCGCAAGCAGCCGGGACGCACGAAAGGGAAATCAACATGCGCAATGTCCGCGTTGCCCTCTGGGGGCTGGGAGCAATGGGCTCTGGCATCGCCAGGGTTTTGATGGAAAGGCGGGGGGTGGAGATCGTGGGCGCCTGCGATATGGCGCCTGACAAGCAGGGCCGCAGCCTCTATGCGCTGCTGGACAGCCCCCAGGGCGACAGGCCGGAGGCGCTGGTCACCGGCGACATCCATCAATTGCTCAGCCTCTCCCCCATCGATGTTTGCGTCATCGCCACCAATTCCTTTGTGAAGGATGTGTTTGGCAAGGTGATGCTGGCGCTGGATCAGGGCGCCAATGTGCTGACCATCGCAGAAGAGATGAGCTGGCCCTGGGCACAGTCGCCGGAACTTGCGCAGCAGATGGACGCGAAAGCCAAGCAAATGGGGCTAAGCGTGCTGGGCACCGGCATCAACCCCGGCATGATGATGGACCTGCTGGCGGTCTTCCTGTCGGGCTGCATGACGCGCGTGGACCATGTGCGCTGCGAGCGCGTCAATAGCCTAAGCCCCTTTGGCGAGGCCGTGATGGTGGAGCAGGGCATCGGCATCAGTAAGGAGGCCTTTGACCAGGGCGTCCATGACGGCAGTCTGGCCGGGCATGTGGGCTTTCACGAGTCCATCGGCATGATCAGCGCGGCGCTGAACCTGGGCGTGGACGCGATGCGCCAGCAGATGCTGCCCATCCTCACCGATGTCGACCGCAAGAGCCCCCATGGCTTTGCCGCCAAGGGGCAGGTGGCAGGCGTCAACATGAGCGCACAGGCCCATGCCAATGGCGTTGAGAAGATAGACCTCAAGCACCCCCAGCAGATCGAGCCGCAGCTGGCAGGCGTCGACACCGGCGACTATGTGACGCTCAGCGGCAGCCCGCCGGTACACATGGCCATCAAGCCCGAGGTGGACGGCGGCATCGGCACCATCGCCATGGCCTGCAATACGCTGCCCTTCCTGGTGGCGGCGCGGCCTGGGATGCTCAGCATGCTAGATCTGCCGGTGCCCCGCTGCGTGATGGGCGACTACCGCGATATCGCCTTTGGGGAGGGACAGCATGGCTAAGGCAGGCGACTGGGTACGCATCCACCAGGTGATATTAAGCCCCGCCCAGCGGGCGCCCCAGGTGCCGGAAGACACCGCGGCCCAACCACTGGAGCTCTGGGTCAAAGGCCGGCTCGAGCAGGACGCCCAGCCGGGCGAAACGGTCAGCATCAGGACACGCACTGGCCGCCTGTTGGGAGGCAGACTGCTGGAGGGCCAGACCGCCTATACCCACAGCTTTGGCGAGCCTGTGCCGGAGCTGATGCAGATCGCGGACGAGCTCAAGAACAGGCTCTTTGGTGACCGCCATGCCTGACAAGAGCTATCAGGCGGTCATGAGCCGCCGGGGTGAGATCATGAAGGCGGCGGTGGGCCTGGACTACGCGCGCTTCGAGTCCGGCGGCATCGCCTTTGACTATGAGGGCATGATGGCCGCTCCCGGCCTTAATATCGAGCAAGTCATGCAGATACAGCGCGGCTACGGCATTGGCGATACGCCGCTGATGGAGATGGCCAACCTAACAGCGCTTGCCCGCAGCTGCGCCAGGCCCGGCATGGGCGCCCGCATCGTGGTCAAGGACGAGGCCTGCAACCCCTCCGGCTCCTTCAAGGCGCGCCGGGCGGCGCTGAGCGTGGAGATGGCAAGGCGCCTGGGCTACAAGGGCGTGGTCACCGCCACCAGCGGCAATTATGGCGCGGCGGTGGCCAGCTGCGCTGCCAAGGCGGGGCTCAAGTGTATCGTGGTGCAGGAGTGCTTTGACTCCAAGGGCCTGGGCCAGCCGGAGATCATCGAGAAGGCCCGCGCCTGCGAGGCGCTGGGGGCCGAGGTGCTGCAGCTGAGCGTGGGGCCGGAATTGTTCTATGTCTTCCTGCGGGTGCTGGAGGATACCGGCTACTTCAACGCCTCGCTCTACACCCCCTACGCCATCCTGGGCGTGGAAAGCCTGGGCTGGGAGATCGCCCATCAGTGCCAGGCCCGCTTTGGCCGTGACCCTGACATGGTGGTGGTCACCAATGCCGGCGGCGGCAACCTGACCGGCACGGCGCGCGGCCTTGCTAAGGCCGGCTGCCGCACGCATATCGCTGCCGCCAGCGTGGATTTAAGCGGCCTGCACATGGCCAGCGACAGCCAATTCAACCGCAAGAGCTTTACCACCGGCCACACCGGCTTTGGCGTGCCCTTTACCACCTGGCCCGACCGCAGCGATGTGCCCCGCAGCGCGGCGCGCCCGCTGCGCTATCTGGATAGCTACCACACGCTCACCCAGGGCGAGGTATTCTATATCACCGAGGCCCTGGCGGCCCTGGAGGGGCTGGAGCGGGGGCCTGCGGGCAACACCAGCCTGGCCGCCGCCTTCTGGCTGGCCCAGCAGATGCCCCGCGATCACATCATCCTGGTGCAGGAGACAGAGTACACCGGTGCCGGCAAGCACCAGCAGGCGCAGCTG
>CAKTTM010000276.1 GCA_934615145.1 uncultured Clostridia bacterium
GGCCTACACCATGGTGCTGCAGGACAGCTGGCTGTTCTACGGCTCCATCTTTGACAACCTGGCCTACGCCAGGCCCGAGGCCAGCCGCGACGAGGTGGTGGCCGCCGCCAAGGCTGCGATGATACACGGCTTTATCAAGCGGCTGCCCCAGGGCTATGACACCATGATAGGCGATGAAGGCATCAACATCTCTAAAGGTCAAAAGCAGCTGCTGACCATCGCGCGCGCCATGCTCTCCAAGGCGCCCATGCTGATACTGGATGAGGCCACCTCCAATGTGGATACCCGCACCGAGCGGCTGATACAGGAGGCCATGCGCAAGCTGATGGCAGGCCGCACCGCCTTTGTGATCGCCCACCGGCTCAGCACCATCCAAAACGCCGATACCATCCTGGTGGTGCGGGACGGCAATATCGTCGAGCAAGGCCGCCATGAGGAGCTGATGGCCAGGCAGGGCTTCTACGCCCAGCTCTACCACGCGCAGTTTGAAAGCTACTAAGTGAATTGGTCGAATTTCCTGCTCTGACCCAATGTGAAATCCTTGTGAATTCCTTGTATCAAGGGGTGCGAGTGGGTATAATCTCAGTGAAAGCGGGGCCTGTTTCCCGCAGTTTGCGCGCTAAGTCACGCAAGTTAAACATAGGAGGACAAGATGTCTAAGAAAACCTGGTCAACGATACTCGTCGTGGTCCTGATTGTGGCTGCCGCGGTCGGCATATACTTTGCCACCCGTCCGGCGCCCGCGCCGGAACCCACCGCCACCCCTGTCGTGACGGACGCACCCACTGAGGCCCCCACCGAAGCTCCGACCGAGGCTCCCACCGAAGCCCCCACCGCTGAGCCCACAGAGGCTGCCACGGAGGCGCCTGCCGCCAGCGACAAGCAAAAGGTGGTCATCTGGCACACCTTCACCGAGGGCCAGGAGGCCTATCTGGTCAAGGCCGCGGGTGACTTCAACGCCTCCCAGGACAAGCTGGAGGTCGAGGTGCTCAGCCAGCCCTACAGCGGCTTCACCGATGCCGTCTACAGCGCGGTCAACGAGGGCGTGGGCCCTGACATCATCTTCAACTATCCCTCCGAGGCTGCCAAGTACCTGGACGCCGGCAAGGTGGCCGATCTGAGCCAGTACATCTATGACGAGGAGATCGGCATCAAGGGCTTTGACGAAGCGCTCAACGAAGGCGTTTTGAACGGGGAGGTCAAGGGCTTCTCCGATGGCCTGATCCACTATCTGCCCGCCTATACCACCGGCCCCATCCTGTTCTACAACAAGACCCTGTTTGCCGAGCTTGAGCTGGGCGTCCCCACCACCTGGGAGGAGATGGAGGCCGCAGCCAGGGTCATCAAGGAGAAGAAGGACATCCCCGCCATGGGCACCGACAGCCTGACCGATCTGCTGCAGATGCTGATCATGGAGACCGAGGGCGCGGGCTACATCGATGTGGCCAGCAAGACGGTCAAGTTTGACACCCCCGAGGTGCTGGCCAAGGTGCAGTGGCTGGTCGACTTGGCCAAGGAAGGCCTCTTTGCCCTGACCCCCTCTGGCGACTATTTCTCCAACGATTTCAATGCCGGCACGATCGCCAGCTATGTGGGCTCGGTCGCTGGCTATCCCTACATCACCCCCAATGGCTTTGAGTTTGACATGGCGCCCATGCCGGCTGCCAGCTGGTACCCCAGCTGGAACCGCGGCCCCATCGTCTTCTACTATGGCGATGACGCCCGTGCCGAGGCCACCTATGAGTTTGTCAAGTACTTCATCTCTGCCGATGTCAACGCCGGCTGGGTGGAGGCTGTCAACGCCCTGGCGCCCTACAAGTGGACCCAGGAGACCGAGGCCTACAAGGCCTTCATCGCCCAGGACAGCCTGGCCGTCAAGGCCCTCAGCGCTGTTGGCGCCAACCTGGACAAGGCCGGCTCCCTGCCCAATGTGACAGGCGCCGCCGCCGTGCGCAACTATATCCGTGACGCCGTCATCAAGGCCGCGGGCGATCAGGCCACCGTGGAAGAGGCCTGGGCCGAGGCCGTCACCCTCTCCAACGCCGCCCTGCAGGGCAAGTAAGCCATATCCGGGGATGCCGATGAGCTCGGCATCCCCTTTTTTTGTATTCCAACACCATCAAGCGAGGGCAGAGCATGCGCGTAGAGATCAACAATCTGAGCAAGCACTTTGGTCAGGTCAAGGCGGTGGACAACTTTTCCGTGACCCTGGAGGACGGCGAGCTGGTCTGTTTGCTCGGCCCCTCTGGCTGCGGCAAGAGCACGGTGCTCAACATGCTGGCCGGCATCCTGCCGGTCACAGGCGGCAGCATCCACTTTGACGGCGAGGATGTCACCCGCCTGCCGCCGGAGCAGCGGGGCATCGGCCTTGTCTTTCAAAACTACGCGCTCTATCCGCACATGACGGTGGCGGGCAATATCTCCTTTCCCCTGGAGATACAGAATGTGCCCAAGCCCGAG
The DNA here is from genome assembly GCA_934615145.1 of uncultured Clostridia bacterium. Lineage (GTDB taxonomy): Bacteria > Bacillota > Clostridia > Christensenellales > Aristaeellaceae > UBA1038. Next base: position 2,461 of record CAKTTM010000276.1, read on the forward strand.
CGCGATCAGCGCGTGCGGGAGATGGCCGCCCTGGTGCACATGGACAGGCTGCTGAACCGAAAGCCCAGGGAGCTCTCCGGCGGCCAGCAGCAGCGCGTGGCCATCGCGCGCGCCCTGGTCAAGCG
>CAKTTM010000277.1 GCA_934615145.1 uncultured Clostridia bacterium
GGTCAGGCGGCCGGTGATGGCCAGCACCGGGTCTGCCGGCATCAGGCGGGGCAGAAAGAAGTTCAAAAACAGCGCCGCCACAAAGGTGATCAGCAGCCATATCAGCTTCTTGGTGAAGTATTTGCGGTAACCCTTCATCGCTGGCGCCTCCCCGCGGACAATCCGCGCCTCTCATAAAATGGGAAAGGGGACCATGCGCCAGGGAATGGCGCATGGTCCCCGCGGCGATCAGTCGCCGACAAGCTCCAGGTTGTACAGGGCCGCGATGCCGTAGCCATCAGTGCAGACGGCCGGCGGAATGTTCAGGCCATCCCCGTCCTCGGGGAAGTTGGTCCACACGCTCTCATTGACCGCGTGGAAGGTGGCGGGACGATACATCAGCGCGAAGCTGGGCACCTCGGTCAGGTAGATCTTGACAAGCTCGGTGTAGAGCTCCTTGAGCTTGGCCTCGTCGGTTGTCAGCGGGATCTCGTTGATCAGCTTGGTGGCCTCTTCGTTGACATACTGGCCCCAGTTGCCTACCCAGTTGTTCTCCATGCCGACCAGATCCGAGCCCATGAACTGACGGGCACGGCCCCAGGGCATGCTGGGCGCGGCGCTCTCGGGCGACCACATGAAGATGTCATAGTCCTTCTGGCCAGGGTTGGTGAAGACCGTCTGATAGGTGCTCCACTCGGGGAAGAGCGTGGTGATCTCGATGCCGATCTTCTCACCGGCGCCGGCCACGATCTCCATGGCGGCCATCCAGTCGGTCCAGCCGTTGGGGCAGACGGAGTTGAAGCTGAGCTTCTTGCCGTCCAGCTCGCGCCAGCCGTCGCCGTCGCTGTCCTTGATGCCCGCGGCATCCAGCAGCGCCTTGGCGCCCTCGATGTCGCTGCCGGCCCACTGCAGGTCCTTGACCTCGTCCTTGTTATACAGCGCCTGCTCACCGGCGGTGGGGTTCATGATGGAGCGCGGCACCTGGTCAAAGGTGGGGCTCTGGTTGGTCATGGCGTTCTCAATGATGGCCTCGTAGTCCACCGCCATGGCGATGGCCTTGCGCAGGGCCACATTGTCCTTGAGGATGGGGTTGTTCATGTTGTACCAGGCGCTGGGCATGGTCAGGCAGATGCCGTAGGGCGCATCCTGCATATAGGTGGAGATCGGCAGGCCTTCGTCCAGCCACAGCTTCTGGATATTGGGCAGGAACTGCTGGTTCACGTCGATCTCGCCGGCCTTGAAGGCCACTTCGATGGCGGCGTTGTCGGCGAAGTTGTTGTGGCCGATGTACTTGGGCGCGGGCAGCTTGCCCCACATGGCCGCGTCCTGGCCCCAGTAGTTCTCATTGCGCACATAGAAGACCTTCTGGTCGTCCGAATAGTGCTTGCCATAGGGGCCGGAGAAGGCCACGTCTTCAGAGGCATCGTTGAGCATGCCGGGGATGTCACCCTTGTTGCGCTCGCGCAGCGCGTCGATCCAATCCTTCTGCGCGATCAGCGCGCCTGTCAGGAAGTCCTTGACCTTCAGCGGGTTGACCGGCTTGCCAGACTCGTCCACCTTGGCGGTGATGACGACCGTCTTGTCGTCCTGGGCCTCGATCTTGTCGATATAGCCCGCGTAGTTGATCGCCATGCCATTGGTCAGCTCAATGGCAACCGCCCAGGTGGCCGCCACGTCGTGGGCGGTGACCGGCTTGCCGTCGTTCCACTTGGCCGCGTCCTTGATCTTGACGGTGGTGGTGATCAGGTCGTCAGAGACCACGGCGTCGCCATCCGCCAGCAGGGGCGTGGCCGAGCCATCCAGGAAGTTGTACATGTACAGGGACTCAAACATGATGGTGCGGGCGCCCCAGCCGTTTGAGGTCACGCCCATGGCGTTGTTCTGGTTGACACCAACCGGGTTCCAGGTGGCCACAGTGCCCCACTGCTGGCCGCCAAAGTAGAGCGTCTCATTGCGCGGCACCTGAACTGCCTGTTCAGCCATTGCCGTTGCGCCCAGGCCGAGCATGAGGCTCAGCGCGAGCAGGAGACCCAGGGTACGAGTAAACCTTGTCTTCATCTGTCTTCCCTCCATTTATTTCGTTATGGCCCATCACGGGCCCATAGCGTTAGGCGATGCGGGCGATGCTCTCGCCCTCGATCAGGCGGCCGGGCAGCAGCATGTGCTGGGGCTGGTGCAGTCGGGGCTCCTCAATGGCGCGGCGCAGCAGGCGCATGGCGCCCCGGCCCATGCCCTGGGCGTCTTGCTCCAGCGTGCAGACCTTGGGGCGCATCACCTGGCTTAGCAGGATGCCGTCGTAGCCCGCGATGCTGATGTCTTGCGGGATGCTGTACCCCTTCTGCTCCAGCAGGTTCTTGCCGCCCAGCAGGGAAAAGTCATCCGGATAGATGATGCAGCTGGGCCGGGTCTTTAACTTGAGCAGCGCCAGCGTCTCCCGCGCGCTGGCCTGCGGGTCGTGAAAGGCGGCCTGCCTCAAGTAGGCGGCTTTCAGCGGTATGCCAAAGTCCTTCAAGGCCTTGTGATAGCTGGCGATGCGGTCCTGGGTGACGCTGGTCAGCTCGCCATGGATGAAGGCGATCTCGC
>CAKTTM010000278.1 GCA_934615145.1 uncultured Clostridia bacterium
AGGATTGCCTGATCTACCAAAATGCAGAGCTGGAACACTGCATCCTGGACAAGCAGGTGACCGTCCGCGAGGGCAACCGCCTGATCGCGCCCGGCGGCCATCCCTTCGTCATCGCCAAGAACTTGACAATCTGAAAGACAGCATGCTAAGGTTTACCGGACCCTGAAAGGAGTGTTGCGATTTGAAGATACTGTTCGCTGCCAGTGAGTGCGTTCCCTTTATCAAGACCGGTGGCCTGGCCGATGTGGTAGGCAGCCTGGCCCCCGTGCTGGCGCAGGGCGGGCACGATGTGCGCGTCATCCTGCCCAAGTACGCCGCCATCCCTGAGAAATACGAGCATCAGATGCGCCATGTGCTGGACTTTGAGGTGCAGCTGGGCTGGCGCCGGCAGTACTGCGGCATCGAGTCGCTGGAGCTTGATGGCGTCACCTATTACTTTGTGGACAACCGCTATTACTTTGGCCGCAACTATATCTACGGCATGGGCGGCGATGAGTATGAGCGCTTCGCCTTCTTCTCAAACGCGGTCTTGAGCGCCCTGCCGCTGATCCCCTTTGAGCCGGATATCATCCACGCCCATGACTGGCAGGCCGGCATGATCCCCGCTCTGCTGCGCATACAGTACTCTCACCTGGATAGCTATGCCCGCATCCGCACGGTGTTTACCATCCATAATCTGCAGTACCAGGGCATCTTCGCCATCAAGGATGTGCAGGATGTGCTGGGCCTGCCGGACTCGGTCTTCACCAATGACAAGCTGGAATACTATGGCTCCGCCAACTATTTAAAGAGCGGCATCGTCTACGCCGACGAGGTCACCACCGTCAGCCCCAGCTACGCCGAGGAGATACAGACCGGCTACTATGGCGAGCGGCTGGACGGCCTGCTGCGCGCCAAGAATGAGCACCTGACGGGCATCCTAAACGGCATCGACACCGCCGAGTACGACCCGGCCGAGGATCAGAGCATTGCCGCGCGCTACACCGCCGACAGCCTGGACAACAAGGCCGTCAACAAGCGCGCGCTGCAGGAGCAGCTGGGCCTGGAGGTCCGCGCCGAGGTGCCCATCATCGGCATGGTCAGTCGCCTCAGCAGCCAGAAGGGCCTGGACCTGGTGGACTATGTCATCGCCGACATCATGCGCGAGGATGTGCAGCTGGTGGTGCTGGGCATGGGCGAGAGCCGCTATGTCAATCTCTTCAGCTGGGCCGAGCAGAACTATCCCGGCCGCGTGGCCGCCCGCTTTGCCATGGATCACGACCTGGCCCACCGCATCTACGCGGGCTGCGACATCTTCCTGATGCCCAGCCAGTTTGAGCCCTGTGGGCTTAGCCAGATGATCGCCATGCGCTACGGCACAGTGCCTGTGGTGCGCGAGACCGGCGGACTGCGGGACACCGTGCTTAGCTACAATGAGTACGCGGGCAGCGGCAACGGCTTCACCTTCTTTAACTACAACGCGCACGATATGCTGCATACCATACAGCGTGCGCTGCACTTCTACTGGCACCGCAAGGACATCTGGCAACTGCTGCAAAAGCGCGGCATGCAGGGCGACTTTAGCTGGAAGCACTCGGCGGAGATGTATGTCTCCCTCTACCAGAGCATACTGCCCGGCGCCCCTGGCCAGCAGCCGGTGGACAAGCCCAGCGACCCGCATGAGGAGCCAGTCAAGCCCGCGATCAAAAAGGCCCCTGCCAGGAAGACCAGCCGCACAGCCGCGGCCAAGCCCAGCGACCCGCATGAGGCGCCTGTCAAGCCTGAGGCCAAGCCGACCGCCAGAAAGGCCGCCGCCAAGAAGGCGGAAGCCGCGGTGGTCAGCGATCCGCACGAGGTGGCGGCCAAGCCAGCGCCTGCCAAGGCGCCCGCGGCCAAGAAAACACCCGCGAAGAAGCCGCCTGTAAAGAAGGCGACCAAGAGCAGCGATCCGCACGAAGAAGCCTGATTCAATAAGTCCCTGACTTCAAGCCCCGCCCACCAGGCGGGGTTTTGAAATCTGTGTAAAATCGCTCTGTCCAGCCAGCGCGGCGCTCCAAAGGATGCTATGATAGTGACAGGAATCACTTGAAGCAGGAGGGGCCAGATGACGCTGCGAAGGAAAGAGAGCATCCTGATTGCCATCGTGCTGGTGCTGGCGCTGGTCTTTGGCCTGACGCGCTGGGTACTTGGCTCTGGCAGGCTGGAGGCCAAGGCGCATGTGGAAGAGGGCAGTGTCAGCGACCTGACGGTGCGCGACAGCAATGCCCCTGTCTACCTGAAAGCCGCGCAGGACGGCCTGTTGAGGATAGAATACAGTGAAAGCGACTTCATCAAGTACGACATCACGCGACAGGGTGACAAGCTCCAGGTCAGCATGCGCGACACACGCGCCTGGTATCAGTACCTGCGCCCCACCGCGGACGGCGACCGCAGGCTGACCCTCTACCTGCCCTGGACAGTGGCCGCAGTGGACATTCAGACCAGCAATGATGACATAGAGTTAGGGAACCGCTGATTAAAGCGTATGCAGCAAGCGCAGAGCCGTTTCCTTTCTCATTTGTCAGTGTTTTGAGGTTT
>CAKTTM010000279.1 GCA_934615145.1 uncultured Clostridia bacterium
AAAGAGCACGCCGTCTGCCAGGTCGATGGCGCCGGTGATCTCATGGCGCTGGGCCTCGGTGGCCTCGATCAGGCTGACCTGCAGGCCTTCCTCCTTGATGGCGTCTGCGATGGTGTGCGCCAGGGTGCGCGTGTAGTCATAGGCGCTGACAAAGACGATGGCCACCGTCTTTTCCTTCTTGACGGGCTGCTCGGACCACTTGTCGTAGCGCTCAAAGGTGAAGGCGATGTCGGTGTCCAGCACCGGGCCATGGCCTGTGCAGATGATCTGGGGCCCCAGCTCCTTGGCCTGCTTGATGCCGTTTAATACAAAGGGCTTGATGAAGGGCGACATGATGTCCTGGAAGTACTGGTACTGCGCCTGGCGGTACTCCGTCCTGTCGGCCATGCGGCTGAGCAGCACGTCCGGGTAGGCAAAGTGCGAGCCAAAGAAGTCACAGGTAAACAGCGCCTTCTCCTGCGCGTCCCAGGTGAACATGGTGTCGGGCCAATGCAGGTTGGGCATGGGGTAGAATGTCAGCTCGCGCCCGCCCAGGTCCAGGCTGTCGCCCTTTTTGACGATGCGGGACTTGAAGGGCCGCTTGATGATATTGCCCACGAACTGTATCGCGCTGTTGGTGCCGATGATCTCCAGATCTGGGTTCTTCTCCCGCATCAGCGGGATGCTGCCCGCGTGGTCGGGCTCGGTGTGGTTGATGATCAGGTAGTCGATCTGGGTGACCGGAACGATCTCCTCGATGCGGCGGAAGGACTCGTCGGCGAAGCCCAGCTTGGCGGCCTCGATCATGGCCACCTTGTCCTCGCCCTTGACGATGTAGGCGTTATAGGTGGTGCCATAGGGTGTATTCATGATGATATCGAAGGTGCGCAGATTCTCATCCTGCACGCCCACGTAGTAAATGCCATCCTTGAGTTTGAGCATGTCAAAACCTCCTTCGTGTTGTAGGCGACCTGATTATACCACAAGCGGATGAAAGTGCACAGCAAGCACATTCCTTTGGTTCCACTTACGCACTTAACGGGCTATAATAGCTTATCACTGCACAGGGGGGCACACACATGCTGCACATCACCATCGACAAGACCAAGACACCCGGCGCCATCCCGGCGCCTGGCACCAAGCTGGGCTTTGGTCACATATTCACCGACCACATGTTTATCATGAACTACACTCAAGGCCAGGGCTGGCAAGACGCGCGCATCGAGCCCTTCCGCGAGCTGACGCTGTCGCCTGCCGCCATGGTCTTTCACTACGGGCAGGAGATGTTTGAGGGCATGAAGGCCTACCGCGCCCAGGACGGCAGGGCGCTGCTGTTCCGGCCGCTGATGAACGCGCGGCGCAACAATGAATCCGCCAGGCGGCTTTGCATCCCGGAGATCCCGGAGGAAGATTTCGTGCAGGCCGTCCAGGCCGTGGTCAAGGTGGACGAGGCCTGGATTCCCTCTGATCCGGGCACATCGCTCTACATCCGACCCTTTGTGATCGCCACCGACCCCTTCCTGGGGGTGGCGCCCAGCAAGACCTATCTGTTCATGATCATCCTCTCCCCCAGCGGCGCCTACTATCCCGGCGGCATGGCCCCGGTGGGCATCTGGATAGAGGACGACTATGTGCGCGCCGTCAAGGGCGGCATCGGCTACGCCAAGACGGGCGGCAACTACGCCGCCAGCCTGCTAAGCCAGGTCAAGGCGCATGACGCCGGCTTCTCCCAGGTGCTCTGGCTTGACGGTGTGGAGCGCAAGTATGTGGAAGAAGTGGGCGCCATGAACATATTCTTCAAGATCGCGGGCCATGTGGTGACCCCCGCGCTCAGCGGCAGCATACTGCCCGGCGTCACACGCGACAGCGTGATCACGCTGTGCAAGGCCTGGGGCCTCAAGGTGGAAGAGCGCAAAATCAGCGTCGACGAGCTGCTGGCCGCGCAGAAGACGGGCATCCTGGAGGAGGTCTTTGGCACCGGCACCGCCGCCGTCATCTCCCCTGTGGGCAAGCTGCGCTATCAGGACGATGTGATGAGCATCGCCGACGGCAGCACCGGCCCACTCAGTCAGCGGCTCTATGACACGCTGACCGGCATCCAGTGGGGCAAATTGCCCGATGAACAGGGCTGGACGGTAACAGTCTAAGCCTGAGAATGCACAAAGGCGCCCGGCGTGATGAGCAGCCGGGCGCCTTTTGGTTTGATCTTGTTAGCCTAGATACTCGAGTATCAGCTCCGTCATTGCCTTGCATCCAATGGAGGGGCCGCCCCAGGCGATGTCCCGCGTGCGGGCGCCGGAGGCCAGGGCGGCGGCCACCGCGGCCTCTACCTCATCGGCCTCTTTGGGCAGGTCAAAGGACATGCGCAGCATCATGGCCACCGACAGGATGGTGGCGATGGGGTTGGCGGCGTCCTGGCCCGCGATGTCAGGGGCGGAGCCATGGATGGGCTCATAC
>CAKTTM010000280.1 GCA_934615145.1 uncultured Clostridia bacterium
CCTTGGCGACCTCTTCGGGCGTCCCTTTGGCTACGATGGTGCCGCCGCCGTCGCCGCCCTCGGGGCCCAGGTCGATGATATAGTCGGCGGTTTTCAGCACATCCAGGTTGTGCTCGATGACCAGCACGGAGTTGCCGGCATCGGTCAGCTGCTGCAGCACCTTGATCAGCCGGCCCACATCGTCCATGTGCAGGCCGGTGGTGGGCTCATCCAGCAATATCAGCGTCTTGCCGGTGGCGCGGCGGCTAAGCTCGGTGGCCAGCTTGACGCGCTGGGCCTCGCCGCCTGACAGCGTGGTGCTGGACTGACCCAGGCGCATATATCCCAGGCCCACGTCAAAGAGTGTCTGCAGCTTGGGCAGCAGGCGGGGGTGATGCTCAAAGAAGCGCAGCGCCTCCTCCACCGTCATGTCCAGCACATCGGCGATGTTCTTGCCCCGGTAGCGCACCTCCAGGGTCTCGCGGCTGTAGCGCTTGCCCTGGCAGACCTCGCAGGGCACATAAATATCGGCCATGAAGTGCATTTCGATCTTGAGCAGGCCGTCGCCCGAGCAGGCCTCGCAGCGGCCGCCGCGCACATTGAAGCTGAAGCGCCCGGCCTTGTAGCCCCTGGCCTTGGCCTCGTTGGTGCCGGCAAAGACCTCGCGGATAAGGTCAAAGAGGCCGGTGTAGGTGGCAGGGTTGCTGCGCGGCGTGCGGCCGATGGGGCTCTGGTCGATGGCGATGATCTTGTCCAGCTGCGCCAGGCCTTCGATGCCATCGTGAGCGCCCGGCCGGGTGCGCGCGCGGTTGAGGTCACGCGCCAGCGCCTTGTACAATATGGCGTTGACCAGGCTGGACTTGCCGCTGCCGGAGACGCCCGACACGCAGCAGAAAACGCCCAGCGGGAAGTCCACGCTGATGTTTTTCAAGTTATGCTCTCTGGCGCCCTTGACGCTCAGCCAGCCTGTGGGCTGGCGCCGGGCCTCCGGCACCGGGATGAAGCGGCGGCCGCTCAAATAATCGCCGGTGATGGAGCCCTCTGTGGCCATCACCTGCTGCACGCTGCCCTGGGCCACCACCCGGCCGCCGTGCTCGCCGGCGCCCGGGCCGATGTCCACCAGGTAGTCGGCGCTGCGCAGCGTCTCCTCATCGTGTTCCACCACGATCAGGGTATTGCCCAGGTCGCGCAGGTCCTGCAGTGTGCCCAGCAGCCTGGCATTGTCGCGCTGGTGCAGGCCGATGGAGGGCTCATCAAGTATGTAGAGCACGCCCACCAGCCGGGAGCCGATCTGGGAGGCCAGGCGGATGCGCTGACTCTCGCCGCCGGACAGCGTGGCCGCCGCGCGCGACAGGGTCAGATAGCTCAGCCCCACATTGCACAGAAAGCTCAGGCGGTCCTGCGCCTCTTTGAGTATCTGCTGTGCGACCATCTGGTGCGTGGGGCTGAGCCTCAGCGCCTCCAGGAATTCGCCCGCCGAGCGCAGGTTCATGTCCGTCAGGCTCATGATGTCCTTGTCGCCCACGGTGACTGCCAGCGAGGTGGGCTTGAGCTTGCGTCCCTTGCAGGCCGGGCAGGCCTCCTCACGCATCAGCTCTTCATAGCTGGCGCGCACGGCGTCGCTGCTGCTCTCGCGGTAGCGGCGCTGCACGGTGGGGATCAGGCCCTCATAGGCCACATTCCAGGTGTCGCCCCCGCCGGAGGCAAAGCGCACGGGAATTTTGAGCCCCTTGGTGCCGTAGAGTATGATCTGTATGATGTCGTCTGGCAGCTCATTGACTGGCGTATCCATGGAGAACTTGTAGTGTTCGCTCAGCGCCACAAACATCTGGTGGGCCACATTGCTCTCGTCGCCCGCCGAGTTAAAGCCCATGATGGCCACCGCGCCCTGGTTGAGCGATTTTTCCGGGTAGGCGATCATCAGGTCGGGGCTGATGTTGATCAGCGTGCCCAGGCCCGAGCACTCCGGGCAGGCGCCGTAGGGAGTGTTGAAGGAGAACATGCGGGGCGTCAGTTCCTCGATGCTGATGCCGCAGTCCGGGCAGGCGTAGTTCTGCGAAAACAGCGTGACCTCGCCATCGGGCATGATCTGTGAGGCCATCAGGCCGCCGGACTGCTTGAGGGCGGTCTCGATGGAGTCGTTGAGGCGCTGCTGCAGGCCCTCGCGGATGACCACGCGGTCGACCACGATGTCGATCTCGTGCTTCTTTTTCTTGTCCAGTACCGGCGTATCATCCAGCTCGTACTGCTGGCCATTGATGCGCACGCGCACGAAGCCGGCCTTGCGGGCCTCCTCCAGCACCTTGCTGTGCTCGCCCTTGCGCCCGCGGATGACAGGCGCCAGTATCTGCAGCCGGGTGCCCTCAGGCAGGGCCATCAGGGCGTCCGTCATCTGATCGACTGTCTGCTGCCTGATCTCCTTGCCGCAGGTGGGGCAGTGG
>CAKTTM010000281.1 GCA_934615145.1 uncultured Clostridia bacterium
ATGCGGGTGGCGATCCAGCCGCGGCGGTGCTCGAAGCTCTGGCCGCTGTGGTGGTCATGGCCGCACAGGAAGGCACGGCGCACGCAGCGCGAGACGCAGTGGTACCAGGGCGTGTCGGCCAGGCTGACGAGGGTGGAGCGTGGGCGGGTCATGGTGCGGGAGTGTGGGGCTGGGCGGGGCGGGGGTCAAATAAGTGGGTGTCCTTTATTTTACGGAAAACAGCAGCTTGTAGGAGGCGTCGTGCCGGGCATGGGAGGAAGGTAAAAACAGCGTCAAGCAATTCTTGTTTTGATAGCTGTCAGCGCTTGCTGCACAAGGGTTTCAGGCCGAAAACACCTGTAAAAAAGCAGGCAGACGGCCAAAATTTGGCCCGGCAGCAGGCAAAAGGCCGTGCGGCGGCTGATGGGCGCTTGAAAAAGGCGGGTTTCAAGCAATAAATTGACCTCAAACCATTGCCAGGAAAGCGCTGTCAGCTATCAATTTTGAAAAATATTCTGCCGCCTACTTATGTCAAACCCGCGCCTGGTTTGGGTTGTCAGGGCCGGTGGTCAGGGCCGGTCTCAGCGGCACTCGCTGGGGACGTACTTGCTGGGCAGGGTGCCCGTGCCCGAAACCAGACTGCGGTTGCCGGCAGTTGTGTTGCTGGTCGAGGCGCAGGCCCAGTCGATGGCGCCGACGGAGGTGGCGCTCAGCGCCGCGCCCTGCACGTTGGGGGTGAGGAGCAGCGTCTTGCTTTGTGCATCCGTGGGCAGGCCGGAGGCCGCGCCGGCGCTGGTCACGGTGACCACGCCCGTGGTCGTGTCGATCTGGATGTTGGCGACGAACTTGGACTGCTTCTGGGCAATCGGGCGGGCGTTGTACTCGGTGGCCGCCAGGCCCACGCCGGTATAGCCCCCGGACTGGAAGCCCTCGGACACCAGCTCCTTGCCGGCATTGCCGGCCACCAGGATTTCCGCCACCTTGGCGCGGGCCGTGTAGTCCTGATAGGCAGGCAGGGCCGTGGCTGCCAGGATGCCAATAATGGCTACCACGATCATCAGCTCGATCAGGGTGAAGCCGGCCTGCAGGGTGTTTCTCATGGAAGGCACCTCTTTATGGTCATGAGGATGAAGGGATAGACCTTAATCAGCAACAAATGTGCCAATTCTTTTCACCTCGGCATGGCAAGGGCAGCAAGAATCGAAATTCAAAGGCGGCAAGGGGCCAGGCGCCTCAAAAAGCATCGATCGGCGCATAGCCGACGATCCGCATGTCGGCATCCAGCAGGGCAGTCCACTCCTTGACCTTGCGCGTGGTCAGCGGCAGGTAGCGCAGTTGCGCGGCGGTCAGGCCCGTGGCGGCGATGGCCTCGTGCAGTGTGGCGGCGTCCTGCGGGCGGCGCTCCAGCAGCTCGCCCACCGGTCGGGCGCGTTCGCGCATGGCGGGCAGGGCGCTGTCCCAGGGCGTCCACCAGTCCGGGCGCATAGCCGGGGAGATGCCGCTCAGGCCCAGCTCCATGCTCTGGAAGAACTCGTCGTTGCTGGCGGCCTTGCGCGTGCCTACCTGCTGCAGGCCCCACCAGGGCAGGCGGCGCAGGCCTTGCGGGGCCTGGGCCAGCGCATCGATTTGCACTTCGGTGGCGCTGATGGCCATCAGCCGGTCGGACTCGAAAGCCAGCACCGCCGGGCGCGCCACCCAGACGCTGTGCAGGCCATACAGCAGCGCCGCCAGTTGCACCAGGCCGACCAGGGAAAAATCCAGCCAGCGCTCGCGCCGGGACTTGTGCGGGCTGGCCACGATCAGCGTCAGCAGCGGGCCGCAGACCACATCCACCGCCAGCAGCAGGAAGAACATGCTGCCCACCCCGAACAGGAGGTGCCACGGCGGCGGATACAGCAGGCGAAAGACCAGGACGGCGGCGGCCACGGCCACGGCAGCGGAAATCAGCAGATGGCGCAGCGCATACCGCAGCGCATGGCGCACGCGGGTGACGGGGGCAGCTTGCATGGGGTGGGGCCGGGGGCACTCCGGCGGCAGCGGGGAAAGAAAAAAGGGCGCCTTGCGGGCGCCCTCTCGGGTGATCTGGATCAGGCAGGTCGGCTGGCTGGCCGTGCTCGCCTGTCAGGCATCAACGGCACTCGGAAGGTGCGTACTTGGCGGGCATGGGGTTGGCAGGAGCGACGACCGCCAAGCTACGAGCGGTAGCCGTCGTGTTCGTAGCAGATGCGCAAGCCCAGTCGATGGCGCCCGTAGCGCCAGCAGCGGGCAGTGCTCCCTGCACGTTGGGCGTAAAGGTCAGTTCCGTGCCCTGGGCATCGGAGGGCAGGCCGCCGCCAGACACGCTGGTCACGGTGATCACGCCAGTGCCGGTGGCGATCTGGATGTCTTGCACAATCTTCGACTGCTTCTCAGCCTGAGCGCGGGCGTTGTACTC
>CAKTTM010000282.1 GCA_934615145.1 uncultured Clostridia bacterium
CTCGGCTCTCCGCCTGCAGCAGCAGGATGCGCCTCACCGTGCCGGAGGCAAAGGCTTTACCCTCGCGCAGCACGCGAAAGGCAATGCCGGACAGATAGAAGGCGCCCAACGACTTGAGCGCCGACAGCGCCATGCGCGGCCCTGCCTGCCGGAAGGGCCTGCTGTAATAACTCATCGCCGTGGCCAGGCCAAAGGCGAAGACGAAGCTGGGAAAGGCCAGCAGGTTGATAAGCGTCTCGTAATCCCGCTGGGCTGGAAAAACATCCGGCGCGCCGAAGAACTGCATCACATGGCACCAGGTCATCAGGATGACCAGCATGCCCTTGAACAGGTCCAGGCTGCGATCGCGCTGCCCTATCATCCCTTGACGCCGGCCGAGATGGAAATGCCCTGCAGGAAGTAACTCTGCGCCCCCAGGTAGAGCAGGAAGGGCGGGACGATCGACACGATGACGGCAGCGATCAAATGGGCCCACTTCTGCTCGTACTGGCCCATCAGCAGGCGCAGGCCCGCGGTCAGCGTCTGCTTGCTGACATCGGTCATCACCAGGGTGGGCCAGAGGAAGTCGTTCCAGGCGCCGTTGAAGCTAAACAGCGCCACCACGATCAGCACCGGCTTCATGGTGGGCAGGATGACGCGGGTATAGACCTGAAAGGAGTTGGCGCCGTCGATGCGCGCCGCCTCGTCAAAGTCCTTGGGGATGCCCCTTAAGAAGTTGCGCAGCAGGAAGATGTTGAACACACCGGACAGGCCAGGCCATATGAGGGCGTTTAGGTTATTGACCCAGCCTAATGAATTGGCGATCTTGAACATCGGCAGCATGGCCACCACGTTGGGGAACATGCTCATGTACATCAGCGTCCAGAAGATGGCATTGCCGCCGGGAAAGTCCAGCCGCTCGTACGCATAGGCGGACAGCGAGGTGATCAGCACCACCAGGCTCATCTGGCTCAGCGACACGATGAAGGAGTTCTTGATCATCTCCAGCATGTTGGCGGTGGTGTTGGTGCCCTGGCCGCCGACAAACATCTCCACATAGTTGACCAGCGTGAAGTTTTTAGGCCACAGGCGGCTGACATAGTCAAGCGGCCCCTGCATGTTGGCAAAGGAGGTGATAAAGTCGCTGTCAGTTTTGAATGAGTTGAGCACCAGCCACACCATGGGCATCAGCCAGAAGAAGGCCAGCACGGTGAGGAAGGCAAAGGCGATCCGCTTTTCAGTCGTTGACGCTCTCATCTTTCTCCTCCCCTACTGCGCTTCGTTGGCGCGCATCATGCGCATCTGGGCAAAGGATACCACCATGATGCAGACACCCAGCACCAGCGCCATCGCGGCCGACATGCCTGCGGCCTGCTTTTTGACGGCATTCTCATAGACATACATCAGCAGCACCGCGTTGGCCTCCTGATTGCCAAAGCCGGTCAGTATCAGCGGCTGGCCGTAGATGTTAAACTGCGCGACCACCGTCATCACAAAGGTGAACATCAGCGGATAGCGCATGCCCGGCAGCGTGATGAAGCAGAACTTTTGCCAGCCACTGGCGCCGTCCACCGAGGCGGCCTCATAGTGCTCGGCCGGGATGGAGGCCAGCGCGCTTTGGTAGATGACCATGGTGCCGCCATTGACCCACCACACGGTGACCACCACCAGCATGATCCATGAGTAGGGCGGCACAAACCAGTCGGCCTTGGACATGAAGAAGTGGTTCATCACGCCGTAGGACTTAAAGAACATATAGCGCCAGGCCAGCGTCACCGTGGTGATGGACATGAGGCTGGGCAGATAATAGATGGACTGGAAGAGCTTGCTGCCCCGGGCCTTGGTCTGCAGCGCCACAGCCAGCGTCAGCGGCACCAGGATGCAGAAGGGCACGGAGAAGAGCACGAACTTGAATGTGTTGAGCAGGCCGTTGCGCAGCTGCGTGTAGTAGGTATTGCCAGGCTGGGCAAACAGCACCTGGAAGTTGCCAAGCCCCACCCACTGCGGATCGGTGAACAGATCCCACTTGGTGAAGGCGGCATAGACGCCGTAGATGGCAGGCGTGATAAAGAAGATGATAAAGAAGAACAGATGCGGCCCGACATAGGCATAAGGCAGCAGATCGCGGCGAACCAGGTGCCGCTCCTGCCTGGTGGCGATGGCGGGCATGGCCGCCAGCACCGTCATGGCGCCGAGCGCCAGGGTGAGGAAGGCGGTGGCGGAGTACTCAACGCTGATAGCGCTGACATCCCGCTTGCGGAACTTGACCCCCGCGGCCTTGAGCTGATCCGACAGCAGGCTGTACAGCGAGCTGTTGCCCTGCTCCCTGGCATAGGCAAAGAGGAAAACACCAAAGGCAATGACCGACAGCGCGCTAAAGAGCATGCCGGCGCTGCGCCTGCCCTTTAAAAGGGACAGGATGGCGA
>CAKTTM010000283.1 GCA_934615145.1 uncultured Clostridia bacterium
CCATCGGAAGGCCTGATGAGGTGGCCGCGGCCCGCAACCCCATCCTGCGCTACAGGCATGACGCGTAAGCTGTACTATATCGAATCGACCGGGACGGATGCCTACCGCAACATCGCCTTGGAGGAGCAAATCCTCCAGGCGGTGCCGCGGGGGGCATGCGTCCTTTATCTGTGGCAGAATGCCCGCACCGTGGTCATCGGCCGCAATCAGAGCGCCTGGCGTGAATGCCATGTGGATCAGTTGCTGGCAGACGGCGGCACGCTGGCCAGGCGTCTGTCCGGCGGGGGCGCGGTCTATCATGACCTGGGCAATCTCAACTTCACCTTTCTCTACCCCAAGGATGATGAGGACATCGCCAAACAGGTCAGCGTCATCGCTGGCGCGGTGTCCGCCTTTGGCCTGAAGGCCGAGCGCACAGGCCGCAATGACATCGAGATCGACGGGCGCAAGTTCTCTGGCAACGCCTACCACAACAACGGCACCAACGCCTATCACCACGGCACCATCATGTTGCATGTGGACGGCCAGGCCTTGAGCCGCTATCTGCTGGTGGATCCCAAGAAATACCAGTCCAAAGGCGTGGCCTCGGTGCGCTCGCGCGTGGTCAATCTGCAGGATCTGCGGCCAGACATCACCGTAGATGCCATGAAGGAGGCGCTGCGCCAAAGCTTTGAGGCAATCTATGCCGGCAGCATATGCCCTTACCCGGCAGAGCTGCTGGATGAGGCAAAGCTGGATCAGCGGAGCAGCCACTTCGCCTCCTGGGACTGGGTCTATGGCCGCCCTATCGGCTTTACTTGGGCGGGGGAAGAGCGTTACCCCTGGGGCAATCTGCGCCTTGAGCTGGAGATAGACCGCGGGATCATACAGCGCTGCAATGCCTTCTCTGATGCCATGGCCATTGATATTGGCAATTTGCCGGCGCTGCTAAAGGACAGTCCCTTCGTCAGGGATGAAGTAATGAAGCGCATCGCACCGCTTGAAGAGATGACGGGATATGATGATTTGCGTCAACTGCTGGCTGGCGCCTTTAACGCTTGAGGAGGTAAGATGTACGATCTGATGATTATCGGCGCGGGGCCGGGTGGCTACGAGGCCGCTATCCGCGCCGCTCAAAATGGCTTGAGTGTGCTGCTCTTTGAGCAGGAAGCCCTTGGCGGAACCTGCCTGAACAAGGGCTGTGTGCCCACCAAGGCGCTGCTGCACGGTGCCTCCCTGTATTCTCAGGTAAAGGCCGCCGCTGTATGGGGCATCAGCGCTGAGGCGGCGCTGGATGCTCGGCAGATGTATGCCCGCAAGGACGAGATCGTGGGCACCCTGCGTGGTGGCATCGAGCAATTGCTCAAACAGAACAAGGTCACAGTGGTCATGGCCCAGGCCCGCATTGAGGGGCCCGGCCGCGTCAGTGCAGGGGAAGAGACCTATGAGGGCAAGAACATACTGATCGCCACAGGCTCGAGGCCTGTGATGCCGCTCATCCCCGGCCTGGAGCTTCCTGGGGTCATCACCAGTGATGATATCATCAGACAGCCCTTCGAAGGGGAGCACCTGGCCATCTTGGGTGGTGGCGTCATCGGCAGCGAGATTGCCAGTGTTTACCTGAGCATGGGCATCAAGGTGACGATCATCGAGGCGCTGGAGCGGGTGCTGCCCCAGATGGATCGCGAGATCAGCCAAACGCTGTCAATGCAGATGAAGCGCGGTGGCGCCCAGATATTGACAGGAAAGCGTCTGACAGAGGTCACACTGGGTGAGCATGGCTTGATGCTGCATCTGGAGGGGCTTGAGCAGCCAATCAGCTGCGACAACCTGCTGGTCAGCGTGGGCAGGCGCGCGCACACTGAAGGGCTCTTTGCCCCCGATGCTCAGCTGCCACACATGGAAAGGGGCCGCATCCTGACTGACAACGAGGGTATGACCAGCATTCCCGGCGTCTACGCGATAGGCGATGTATCAAGCGCAATACAACTGGCACATCTGGCCTCCGCTCAGGGCTTGGCCCTGGCCGACAGGCTGGCCGGCAGACCTGTGACAATGGATCTGGACCTGGTACCTGCCTGCGTCTACACTGAGCCTGAGATCGCGACCGTCGGCATCGACGAGCAGACAGCCAAAGCGCAGGGCATCGAGCTTAAGACCGGCAAGTATCTCATGGCAGGCAATGGCCGCACCATGATCGCGGGCGGAGGCAGATCCTTCATCAAGCTGCTGTTCTCGGCCGAGGATGAGCGCCTGTTGGGCGCCCAGCTGATGTGTGAGCGCGCCAGCGACCTGATCGACGGCTTTACCATGGCGATTGCCAATCGCATGACGGTAACAGATATGCTGCGCGGCATGCGCCCTCATCCCAGCTTTGTGGAGGGCGTGCAGGAGGCGCTGGAGAGTGTGCATGGCCGCGCCATCCA
>CAKTTM010000284.1 GCA_934615145.1 uncultured Clostridia bacterium
GCACGGGCCAGAACCGGTTGCGGGCATTGCCGTAGTAAAAGCCCTGCTGGCGCGAGCGCACCGAGGGAAAGCTGCCCAGTATCAATATGCGGCTGCGCGTATCATAGACAGGTTCAAAGGGATGCTGGCTGAGTATCATCTCTGCCTCCTCAGGCTTCCTGCGCAGCCATGCTGGGGTGATGGCGGCGGCTGATGACATCGGCGATGCCGGTGAGCCCCAGAATGACCGCGGTAGGCAACAGAATGTATCGCAGCCAGTACTGGATCTCCGGCATGCCGCTCTTGCCCTTGATCCAAAGAAGCCACACAGCAGCCAGAATGACCAGATTAGCGGCAATGCCTGTGTATACGCCGCTGATGATCAGGCCACCCCAGCGCCTTATCTTTTGCTCGTCCCTGGGGCTCAATGCCGCCCCGCGTCTATCCTTCGGCACTGATTTCCCCCAGCTTTCTGCTCTGAATCCATGCGAATAAACAATGCTCTCGCGCCAGCCATAGGGCATAACGATGGACAGATTATACCCCAGACTAACTGTCCTTTCCGGCTAGGCTGGGCGCGCAGGTAAATCCAATCCGCCCTTGCGGTGGCGCAGGCAATAGCCTATACTGAGCATGTCACCGTGGCCCATGGCCGCAAACCAAGTGAACTTTGAGGAGGACGCCCATGAAGGTAGTCGTAAACCAGGAAACCTGCATTGGCTGCGGCCTTTGCGAGAGCATCTGCCCCAGCGTGTTTCGCATGAACGACGATAACCTGGCCGAGGTCTATCAGCAGCCTGACAGCATCAGCGATGAGCTGCAAGAGGCTGTGGATAGCTGCCCCGTCGCCGCGATAAAGATACAGGACAACTGATCCCTGACCAAACGGGCCGCCTGCGGGCGGCTCTTTTTTGTGCCTAATCGCTCAGGGCTTGCGCCACCGCCTGCCGCAGATGAGGCAGCAAATCGGCCTCAAACCAGGGGTTCTTCATCAGCCAGCGGAAGTTGAGCGGCGAGGGATGCACGATGGGAAAGTAGTCCGGCAGGTAATCCTGATAGGCCTGCACTGTTTGCGTCAGGTTTTTCCTGGCGCGCTTGCCCAGATAATAGCGCTGCGCGTACTGGCCCACCAGCAGCTTGAGGCGAATATCGGGCATCAGGGCAAAGAGCCGGGGGTGCCATAGCGGCGCGAAATCCTTGCGGGGCGGCAGATCGCCTGACTTGCCCTTGCCCTGATAGTAAAAGTCCATCGGTATCTGAGCGATCAGGTCGGTATCGCGGAAAGTCGCCTCGCTGATGCCCATCCAGTCAAGCAGGCGCTGCCCGCTGGCATCGCTCCAGGGGATGCCCAGCATCTGCGTCTTGATGCCCGGCGCGTGACCAATGACCACGATGCGCGCCTTGCTGCCTGACGCAAACAGCGGCGCGTAGCCCTTGGCCTTGAGGTCCTGGTTGCTGGGGTGGTCGGCGATTGCCTGCCGGATGCTCTCAATGCTATCAGCCATGTGTTTCCTCCCCCGGATAGCTCACCCGTCCCTGATCAACCACGGCAAAGGGCGTCATGCTGTGGGGCGTGGTGCTGGTCTGGCTCATGATGTCCATCACCTTGATACCGCGCGCCAGCAGCGCATCCGCCACCAGCGAGCGGTGGCAGCGCCAGGGCAGCACCTCAGCACACATGATGGCCGTGGACATCTCCTGCGCCAGCGCGATCAGCTGCCGCAGCCCCTCTTCAAAATCCTCTGTCTGCATATAGTCGGCATAGTTGCGAAAGGAGTCGTTGCGCCAGGCCGTATTGATGGAGTGCTTGCGCTTGGGCCGCAGCCCGCCAAGGGCCTTGAGGTGGATGTATTCTATCCCCTGCGCTGGCAGGCTGCGGATCAGCTCCGCTTGCTCAAACTGCGGGTTGTGCCGCGAGCGGGGCACGCTGCGGATATCGATCAGGCGGCGGATGCCATTGTGTTTGAGCATCCCGACAAACTCGTCCAAGGGATGCGTGGAATGGCCGATGGTGAATATCTCCATATGATGATAATACCCGGATTTCTGCGGCGAAAAAATCAAGGAAAAAAGTTCAATCGTGCAAAAAAACACATTGACATTGTGACTTAGTTGCTGTAGGATAGGGCCATCAGGAAATCTCCAAGCGCACCCGACCCCTGCGGCCGGTTGCGCCAATGGGTAAGAAGAGCGATCTGCTTGCCTGCCGTGCTTGCGAAGGAGATGTGGGTGTTAATGTACCCACGTCTCCTTTGGTTTATGTGCCAGAGGCGGCGGCTGAAACAGAGAAGGAGGAAGGGACATGTCTAAGGGAGTGTTGAGTCGTGAGTACACGCGCCGTGAGTTTATGAAGCTGACGGCAAAAGGACTTGCGGGCGTCGGGCTGTCAAGCTCGATGCTGAAACTG
>CAKTTM010000285.1 GCA_934615145.1 uncultured Clostridia bacterium
GCCCTATGTGCTGGCGGCGGCGCTCGTCATCTACATCATCTATCGATTGATCAGGAGGAAAAAGAACAAATGAAGAAACTTATCGCTCTCAGTCTGGGCCTGCTTCTGCTGCTGTCACTGACCGCCCCCGCTTTGGCGGAGAACGCCAACACCATCACCGTGGTCGGCACCGCCTCCGTCTCCCTGCCCGCCGACATGGCCACCCTGCAGCTTGGCGCCTTCACCAGGGCCAAGACGGTGGCTGAGGCCACCAAGCAAAACGGCGCCATCATGCAAAAGGTGCTCCAGGCGCTCAAGGACCTGGGCATCGAGGACAAGGACATGGTGACCACCCAGTACAATGTCTATTCCGAAGTGCCCTATCAGGAGTACGGCAGCCTGGGCGTGGCCGACCCTGTATACAATGTGACCAACCTGATCTTTGTGACAGTGCGTGACCTGAGCCAGACGGCGCAGACCATCGACGCCGCCACCCAGGCCGGCGCCAACCAGATACTCTCCCTGACCTTTGGCGCCAGCAAGTCGCAGGAAGCCTATGACCGGGCGCTCACCCGCGCGGTGGAAGACGCGGCAAACAAGGCCAAGGTGCTGGCCGCGGCCTCTGGCAAGACCCTGGGCGCGCTGCAAAGCGTGAGCGCTACGGACTATTACAACGGCATCTTTGGCGCCGACCAGCGCATGGAGATGATGGCCTCAGAGGCCAAGGTGGCCGGCATCATCTCAGGCGATGTCTCCGTCACCGCTAATGTGACCCTGATCTACGGTATGGACTGAGCCGTGCCAATGCACTAAGATCCCCATGAGGCTGCCTTCGGGCGGCCTTTTTTGCGCGGAACGCAACTTTTCCTGTCCCTCAAGCGTATACATGGGTGAACAGCTGATCACATGCCAGGCAAAGGAGGCGCAAGGGTGCTGGACAATCGGAGCTTTGAATCGCTGACCCTGGAGCTGCTGCCGCAGCTGTACAAGCTGGCCAGCGGCATCCTGCGCAACCAGCAGGACGGTGAGGACGCAGTGCAGCAGGCCATTCAGAAGGCCTGGGAGCATCGCGCTCGCACCCGGCCGGACAGTTTCCGCCCCTGGCTGACGCGCATCGTCATCAATGAATGCCGCAACATACAGCGCCATCGGCTCAGGCAGTTTCCCATGGAGCTGCCGCCGGCGCCAGAGCAGATGCCGCCAGATCACCGGGATCTGTATGAGGCCATTGACCAATTGGCAGACGACTTGCGCATGGCGATGATGATCAAATACTTTGAGAACTATAGCGAAAAGGAGCCAGCCCAGGCGCTGGGCATCAGCCTGGCGGCGCTCAAGAGCCGGCTGTTTCGCGCACGCAGAAAGCTGTCGCAGATGCTGGACAGGGAGGTGGCATTCGAATGAAGGACAGGCTGATCATATCCCGGCAGATGGTGCAATCCATGCTGCCTGAGCCACCTCAGGAGCGGCTGGACAGGCTGCGCTGTAAGGTATGGGCGCTGACGCGCCAGAGGGAGGAGATCGTTGTGAAGAGAAGGCTGTCGACGGCCATGATACTGGCCATTGTGCTGACCTTGCTGGCCGCGGGCGCGCTGGCGGCGGTGCTGCTGGGCGGCAAGGACTTTGTCGAGCAGATCATGGCGCCCAAGGCGGTTGAGACCGATGAGGGGATGTGGAGCAAGGAGGACATCGACGAGATACAGCGCCTGGCGCAGGAGAAGGGGCTGACGCTGTCGGAGGATCTGCGTCAGCGCCTGCAGTACACTGACAAGGAGTATAAGGAGGAACTGATGCGTGCCTTCGCCAAGGAGGAGCTGGGCTTCTACCCCTCCACTTGGTCGATCGAGGATCAGCACTGGTACAACCAGCTGCTGGTGGACAGCGGCCTGAGCGAAGCGCAGGAGCACGCCCTGATCGAAGCGGGGGAGATGAACCAGGAGGAGGCACTCAGCCGGGCGCAGGCCTACATGCGTGACAAGTGGGGCGCCGACCCTGCGCAGCTGGAAGACAGCGGCAAGTACATACGCCACCTGCAATACCTGTTGTACAAGGAAAGCCAGTACAGCCAGGGCAAGCAGTGGATGATCGAGTACGCGCCAAAGCTGCCCGAGCTTGACAGTTATGGCCTCACCCTGCTCACCGATGGGCGCGTGAAGGATGATTATTACCGCCCCGGCATCGGCAAGGAGGACACGCGGGTGATGGAGGTCTTTGACGCCTACCGGGATACGCATGGCAACATGTGGCACTGGGACATGCCCACCTGGATCGCCTGCAGGCAGGACATGCTCAAGGCCGCCGCGCTCACAGGTGAAGGCGACAGCCCAAGCCTCCGCGCCATCATGCAGCAGGACTACGCGCTGCCGGAAGAGGGCATGATCAGCCCTGAAC
>CAKTTM010000286.1 GCA_934615145.1 uncultured Clostridia bacterium
CTCGAAGGGCACATTGATGAAAACCAGATCACCCAGCTCGCTCTGGGCAAAATCGGTCAGGCCAACCAGATAGTTATCGCCGTCTTTCTTGAGCCACTCGTGGGACTTGGTGTACTGAAGCTCCTTGGGATGATGCATGTGGGTATCCTCCTCAATATAGTATGAATTGAAGCCTGTCAGGCCTTTGCACGCTTGTAGAAGGGCAGCGGCACGATCTTGACCTTGAGCCTACGGCCGCGCACATCGGCGGAGAGCTCCTTGCCCTCCTCTGCCAGATCCCGATTGACCAGGGCCATGGCCACCGCCTTATTGATAAAGGGGCTCATGGTGCCGCTGGTGGTTATGCCTACCTGCTGGTCACCATCATACAGCGCGCATTCCTCACGCACGATGCCGCGGTCGAGCACCTCCAGGCCAACGCGGACGCGCTGGGGCTCGCCCTTGCGCTGCAGCGCCGCCTTGCCGATGAAGTCAGGCTTATCCATCTTGACAAAGTTGCCCAAGCCCGCTTCCAGCGGCGTGATCTCATCGGTCATCTCATGGCCGTACAGGGGCATGCCAGATTCCATCCGCAGGGTGTCACGCGCCCCCAAGCCACAGGGAATCAGGCCTTCATCCTTGCCGGCATCCAACAGTGACTGGGCGAGCTTGACAACATCAGCGGGGTCGCAATAGAGCTCGTAGCCCAGCTCACCCGTGTAGCCCGTACGCGAGACCAGGCAGGTGATCCCTGCCACATCCAGGCCATCGACAAAGCTGTAGTACTTGGTCGGCAGCTTGTCCGCGTTGCTGAGCTTGGCCAGGATGGCCAGCGCCTTGGGTCCCTGAAGGGCCAGCTGCGCGTAACGGTCAGACAGGTCGGTGATACTGACATCGCCCTGCGCATGCGCCTTGAACCAGGCAAGATCCTTATCCTTGTTGGCGGCGTTGACCACCATCAGGTACTTGTTGTCATTGTACTTGCAGACGACCAGGTCGTCAACAATGCCGCCCTGTTCGTTGCACACAGG
Organism: uncultured Clostridia bacterium; assembly: GCA_934615145.1. GTDB lineage: Bacteria > Bacillota > Clostridia > Christensenellales > Aristaeellaceae > UBA1038. The sequence goes on from CAKTTM010000286.1 coordinate 1,011, forward strand.
GCTGTAGCGTACGCGCCCTTCCTCCATGCCGGCAAAATCATTGGTCAGGATATGCTGCAGATTCTGCAGGGCATCGGGGCCCTCAAAGAGTATCTCGCCCATGTGCGACACATCAAACAGGCCGCAGGCGGTGCGCACCGCCTTGTGCTCGGTGATGACGCCAGAGGCATACTGCACTGGCAGCAGGTAGCCTGCGAAAGGTACGATCTTGCCGCCCAGAGTCAGATGAAAATCATACAACGCTGTCTTCTTTTCCATATATCCTCCCTTTTATATAAGAGGCACGCAAATACTCGCGTGCCTCTGTTGTTTTGCCTTGATGATTCCCCGCAGACGGGTTGCACCTTCGGCGCATTGCTGCTTTCCAGAGCTTCGTCCCGATCCGGTCTGTTGGCCTGAGAGTTTTTGCAGTCCCCTTCGGCGCCGCGCAGCGGACTCTCCCGGATCGATCAACCGATACTTATTTCTTTGTAGCCCGGCGCAGGTAAGCCGGCACGCCCAGGTCGTCCTTTTCGGAGACAGCAGGCTGCTGCGGCGCCTGACGCACCGGCGGCTGGTAGGGATTGGCCTGCTGCATATAGGGCTGCTGGGGCGGCTGATACTGCGGTACCTGGTAGCCAGCCTGCGGCGGCACATAGGCCTGCGGCATGGCGGGGGCCGGACGGCCAACGCTGGGGAAGAAGCCGGCATCCTGCTGATTGTCATACATCGCTGCCACCTGCGGCGCCTCATAGCTGGGCACAGCGGGCTGGGCCTGCTGCTCAGGCAGCTCCACCGGCTGGCGGTTCTCATAGGGGTTGTAGCTGGCGGTCGCCATGCCATAGGGGGTCGCTGCGGGCTTAAAGGGTTTCTTCTTGGCCTCGCGCGTGGGGAAGGCGGTCTTCTCAAAGCCGGTGGCGATCACCGTGATGCGCACCTCGTCCTTGAGGCTATTGTCGACACCAGCGCCAAAGATGATGTTGGCCTCGCTGTCGGCGGCCTCCTGGATCAAGCGGGCAGCCTCATTGATGTCGAGGATGGGCATCTCTTCGTTGCCGGTGATGTTGATCAGCACCGCGCGGGCGCCGTCGATCTTGGTCTCCAGCAGCGGGCTGGCAATGGCGCTCTTGGCGGCCTGTACCATCTTGTTCTCGCCCTTGCCAGAGCCGATGCCGATATGCGCCATGCCGCCGGACTCCATGATGGTCTTGACGTCGGCAAAGTCCAGGTTGATGGTGGCAGGCAGCGCGATCAGGTCGGAGATGCCCTGGATGCCCTGTCGCAGCACATCATCGGCCACACGGAAGGCCTCCAACATCGAGGTGCCCTTGCTGACCACCTGCAGCAGGCGATCATTGGGGATGAC
>CAKTTM010000287.1 GCA_934615145.1 uncultured Clostridia bacterium
CCCCAGATCTCCCAGCGGAAGCCGTCAAAGACCAGCGTGGCCAGCGCCGTCAGCACCAGGAAGATGCCGGTGGTCACATAGGTGGACATGTTCAGCGCCTTGGTGGGGCCGCCCTCGTCGGTCACTTTGGCCAGGGCTATGCCGATGATGGAGCTGATCAGCCCCAGCGCCGCGTAGCAGAACACCATCATCACATTGACGCCGCTGGCGTGTCCGTCCAGGGCAAAAGCCATCACGATGGCGGCGGCCATGGAGGCCACATTGGAGTCAAACAGGTCGGCGCCCATGCCGGCCACGTCGCCCACGTTGTCGCCCACATTGTCGGCGATGACGGCGGGGTTGCGCGGGTCATCCTCGGGGATGCCCAGCTCCACCTTGCCGGCAAGGTCGGCCGAGACATCGGCGGTCTTGGTGAAGATGCCACCGCCCGCCTTGGCAAACAGGGCCAGCGAGCTGGCACCAAAGCTAAAGCCCAGCAGCATGGTGGGGTCACCCACCAGTATCATCACGCCCATGACGCCCAGCAGGCAGCTGCCCACCACCATCAGGCCCATGACGGCGCCGCCGCGGAAGCCGATCAGGAAGCCGGGCTTGACGCCGTGGGTGCAGGCCTCGGCGCAGCGGGCGTTGGCCAGCGAGGCCACATAGATGCCGATCTTGCCCGCAATGGCCGAGAACACGCAGCCGGCCAGATAGCTCAGCAGCATTTTGAGGTTGGGCTCCCAGCCCTCGCCCTTCCAGATGGGATGGGGCAGCAGGACAAAGATGATGGCCCCCATCACCGCGGCAAAGCCCGCCAGCACAATGTACTCCTTGCGCATGAAGGCGTTGGCGCCGCTGCGGATCAGGCCCGCGATGCGTTCAATGGTCTTGTTCTCGTTCTTCTGCTGCTTGACCCAGGCGGCCAGATAGACCGCGTAGGCAAAGGCCAGCACGACGGCCAGCACGCAGATGGCATAGATGACCCCGACAGATGCTTGCATTCCGGGAACCTCCTTGAGCTCTTCAAATAATCCCAGGCTATTATAGCCCTAAATCAAAAAAATACCAGTGGGAAACGGTGCTTTTTCTGCCTTATTGCTGGCCACGCGGCCTTGCCTACAATCCTTGTGCCAAAGTAATGAACTCATTCAATGGGTATGCGCCCGTGCCAGCCATACTCTTTGACTCGACCACGATATAGAATTGATATCCTTCCCCTGCCTTCTCTTGCCATCTCCGCCCCTGATCGAGTTTTTTGCGCGCATCGTCGGCGTTTCGGTTGTAGTCTGCCTTGGTTTCAATGACCAGCACTCTGCCCTGACTCGTCAGTGCGATAATATCGGGATAGTGATTGATAAAGCCGTTGATGCGAAAGCCAATCTTGGAGGGGTTGCGGTGCCACCAGAGAATATTAGGCAGTGAGCCCAGTGCACTGGCAAGTGAGCGTTCAAGGGGATTCATCTCATGCTCACCTTCGTAGAGAGACTTGTGCATCGAGGTCACAGCGGACGCTGGGCTTTGGTGTGGGGGCAGTTGATAGTGTCCTTCGCAGATGATCTTTCCTTGCTCAAGCCATGTGTCGAAGACCTTTTCCTGATGCTCTGCCATCAGATCCATGATGCGCTGTTCAATCTTCAAAGCCGCGGATTGTATGCCCTTTTCCAGGGAATCCAGCTGGTCTTTGTTCATGGCATGCACAATCTGCCCGACATACTTTGCTAGCTGTGACTCGCTGACGCCATCGAGATGGGCAAGCTGCCGCAGCAGGGCGCGTTTGCATCTGTCTGTCTGTTTCTCTGGCGCACCTGACACGAAAATACCCTTGAAGGCACTTGCTTCCTGTCCAATCAGCTGCGTGTGGTATATGCGGCTGTCTTCTACATCCACTTTGTACAGATTATTATCAGGTGTGGTGAAGTCAACATCATATGGTTTGCCGATAAGCGTGAAGCCCTCCAGCAAGTGATCTTTGTTAAGCAAGGTGCGCTGTCCTTTTGTGAACAGTCCTTCCGGTACGACTCGCACGAAGCATGGCAGTGCCATGGCCTGCGCCTTTTCTCTATACTTTGCCAGCATGGGGTATTGACTGATATGGGGCTTCAGCGCAGCAGGCACACTAGCAACTGCGCCATCGGTATGCTGCTGTTCAAGGGCCTGTGTGTAGGCTTCAGCTTGTTTCACCGCCTCCGTCAGCATGGTTTGTGTGGCACTGTTCACCTTCCAGGGTGTCGCATCCACTTGCTGGCGCTCCTCCAGCGCTTTGCTGATAATCTCCGGAATCAGGTCAAAAAAGTCATCCTGCTCCTGGGTGTCGGGCAATGGCGGCAGCCAGCTAGGCGGTGGCGTTGGCTGTGCCTGGCGGTAATCATCC
>CAKTTM010000288.1 GCA_934615145.1 uncultured Clostridia bacterium
GAGATGTAGTCATACTCAAAGGCAATGCCCATGGACGCCAGGGAAGGATCGGTCCAGTTGCCCTGGTGGATGAAAGCGGCCTTGCCGTTGACAAAGGCGGCCAGCTGGTCATCATAGGTGCCTGTGGTCAGTACCTTGTTGTCGGAATACTGGAAAATCAGCTGGACATACTTGGCGTAGTCCTGCAGGCGCTGCTCATCCACTTCACCTTGGTTAAACAGGTCGGCAACGCTGGCGTCATCCTGGGACAGACCGCCGCCCAGATAGACGGAGAAGTTGTGGTGGCCCGCCACCCACCAGGTGCCGCCAGACACGCTGGCGCCCATGGAAACCACCGAATCCAGTCCCAGGTCAGCCTTCATGCCGTCGAGCTTCTCAAAGGCGGCCTTCAGCGCGCTAAAGGTGGTCAGCGTCGTGGGGTCAATGCCTGCCTTTTCAAGCAGCGCCTTGTTGTAGCCCAGGCCAAAGCCTTCGATGGCAACGGGGAAGCCCACGACCTTCTCGCCATCCTTGTAGGCCAGCGTGGTCAGCTCATTCCACTTCTCAGCGCTCAGATCGCTGGTGTAATCCTTCCACAGGCCGTAGTCACCGTCGCCCTCAATGACGAAGATGTCAGGCATGGCATTGGCCGTCAGCTTGGCGGTCAGGTTGCCGGAATAGTCTGCGCCGCCGCCCAGTGTCTCAATGCTCAGCTTGACGCCTTCCTGCTTGCTGTTGTACAGCTCAGCAAAAGCCTGCAGCTGAGGCGCGATCTCCACCTTGTTGTGGAAGAGTGTCAGTTCGACATCCGCGGCCAGTGCGGGCACAGCGGCCAGGCCCGCACCATTTGATTGCTGTGTCCATTATATACCCAGCCACTAAACAAGTCAATCAAAGTGGCCAGCGCGTTGCGGGGCGGGAAGGGATGGACTATAATCCCCCTGGTAAGGATTGATCAGGAGGCGACATGTCGGACAAGCTGCATCAGGTATTGGAAGCGCTGAGGACACTTCGCGCGCCCTTTAGCCTGAGCGAGTATGACCTGCACCAGCAGATCGCCCAGGCCCTGGCTCAGGCCGGGCTGGAAGCACAGCACGAGCGGCTGCTGATGCCCCGCTGCCGCATCGACTTTGTGGTAGAAGGCATCGGCATCGAGGTCAAGCGCGGCCGGCCGAATAAAACGCAGCTGATCAAGCAAGCGGAGCGCTATCTGTCCTCTGCAGAGCTTGCCGCCATCATACTGGTCACCGAGCAGGGCTTTCCCTTGCCGGACAGCATTGCGGGCAAGCCCTGCCACAACCTGAGCCTGCGCCGCCTGTGGGGCATCGCCACGCCCTCAGGCCAGGCCACAGCGCAGTCGGTGGCACCGCCCGAACCAGAGCCGAATCCAGAGCCCGAGGCCTTTGACCCGGCCTACCTGCGCCCGGCGCCGGGCGGCTCGCATGTCTACGGCACGCTGAGCTATAACAAGCGCAGCCGCTCCTGGCAGATCAAGGGCGAACCGGCAGTCACCGAGATGGCCAAGCGGCTCTTTCCGGGCTCCGACAGCGGCAGGCGCGGCATCGCCCGCTTTGGCGCGCACCGGCGCATCATCGGCGATATCAACTGGCTGATGCAGCGCTACCCGCTGTCTGTGGCGCCCGCCGACATGGATCGCTGGGATCAGGCATTGAAAGAAGCGCGCGACTACGCGCTGGAAAAGCATCGCCTGATGCTTTTGCCTAATGACCTGCAGCCGCCAGAGGGCAGCTTTCTGGGTCAGCTGCGGCCCTTCCAGCAGGCGGGCTTCAACTGGCTCTGCCGGGTGCGCCGCGGCCTGCTGGCCGATGAGATGGGCCTGGGCAAGACGGTGCAGGCGCTGGCCGGCCTGGCTCATTTGCGGGCCTTTCCCGCGCTGCTGGTGGTGCCGCCCCACCTGGTGCGCAATTGGTGTAATGAGGTCGCGCGTTTCCTGAGTGTCGATGGCCAGGCGCCGCGCGTGCATGTGCTGCAGGGCCTCAAGCCCTATCCCCTGCCTGAGGCCGATCTGTACATCGTACATTACCTGCTGCTGCGCGGCTGGAAGGAAAGCCTGCCGCAGCTGCCGGTCAAGGCCATCATATTCGACGAGATACAGGAGCTGCGCCGCAGCGGCACGGAGAAGTACTCGGCCGCCAGCCTGCTGTCCAGCGCCTGTGAGCGGGTCTGGGGCCTGTCCGGCACGCCGATATACAACAACGGCGGCGAGATATGGAATATCATCAACATCCTGGACTTTCACTTCTTGGGCGATTGGGAGAGCTTTACCCGCGAATGGTGCTATGGCTACGGCAATAATGTGGTCATCAAGCCCCAGCTGTTGGGCGAGCATCTGCGCCGCGAGGGGCTGATGC
>CAKTTM010000289.1 GCA_934615145.1 uncultured Clostridia bacterium
GTGGAGGAGAGCCTGCAGCGCTCTGGCCTGGACATCAAGGACATTGATCTGTTGGCCGCGGTCGTTGGCCCCGGCTCCTTCACCGGCGTGCGCATCGGGGTGTCGGCCGTCAAGGCCATGGCCCTGGCGCTTGACAGGCCCTGCATCGGCGTCAATGCGTTGGAGGCCCTGGCCGGTGGCATCGAAGACCGGCAACGCCTGATCTGTCCCATCCGCGACGCGCGGGTGCAGCAGGTCTATGGCGCCGCCTTTATGGACGGTAAACGGTTGATGGATGATGCCGTGCTCAAACTGCCGGACTTCTTGGCCGCTATAGCCGCCTTTGGAGAGAATTATTGCTTTGTGGGGGATGGCGTGCCCCCGCTGAGGGAAGCCATTGAGGCCGCTCTGGGCGAGCGGGCCAGCTTTGCGCCCGCGCACTTGAACCATCTGCTGCCGGGCGCCGCGGCGCTGATCGCCTGGGAGCAGCGAGAGCATGCGCAGGGGCCGGATGAGCTGCTGCCACTGTACCTGCGGGCGCCGCAGGCAGAGCGGGAAAGGCAGGCCAGGGGTGGCTGAACCCATCATCCGCCGCATGGGGCCGGACGACCTGCGGGCGGTGCATGCCGTGGAGCTCGCCTGCTTTGAGCAGCCCTGGACGCTGCAGATGTTTGATACTGAGATGCACCACAACTCGGTGGCCCGCTATCTGCTGCTGGAGGAGGAGGGCCAGGTCATTGGATTTGCTGGCGTGCACATCGTACTGGACGAGGGGCATATCACCAACATCGCCCTGCTGGCGGCCTACCGCGGCCGCGGCCTGGGCAGAAGGCTGACAGCCGCGCTGATGCAATACGCGGCCAACCTGGGCGTGCGCTTTATGACGCTGGAAGTGCGGGTGAGCAACGCCACCGCGATCAGCCTCTATGAATCCCTGGGCTTTATCAAGGTGCATGTGCGCCGGGGCTACTATGAAGACACAGGCGAAGACGCCTGGCTGATGGTTTGCGACCGCATGCCCCAGGCTGACCCCGACTTTGAGGAAGCGGAAACGCTTAGAGAATAGTCATTAGGGAATAGTCAAAAGACCAGAAACTCGCACTCCAGCCGGCCGTTATAGAGCCGGCGTTTTCTGCTGGCCCGCCTGCCGTAGAGCTTTTCAAAGGCCGGCACGCTGGTCAGCACGCAGACGCGGCCGCCCTGCGTCTTCTCTTCCAGTCGGCGCATCTGGCGGTAGAGCGTATGCACCTGCTGCTTGGTGTAGAGCCTCTCGCCATAAGGCGGGTTGGTGATGATGCAGGTGCCGGGCGTCAGTGGCTCCAGATCGCGGAAATCCTTCTCAAAGACCTCGATCTTGCCGCTGAGACCGGCCTGGGCGATATGCTTGCGGCAGAGCTTGAGGGCCTCTGGATCCACATCGCTGCCGCTGATGCCCTCGATCAGGCTCAGGTCCACGCTGGCCTTTGCCTGTTCGCGCAGGCGCTGGCAGGCCTTTTGATCCACAAAGGCCCACTGCTCCATGGCAAAGCCTCGGTTGAGGCCCGGCGCGCGATTGGCCGTGCGCAGGGCGGCCTCGATCAGGATGGTGCCGGTGCCGCAGCAGGGGTCGTGCAGCGGCTGGCCCGGCCGCCAGGGGGAGATGTCCACCAAGGCAGCGGCCAGCGTCTCACGCAGCGGCGCCTCGCCATTCCAGGTGCGGTAGCCCCGGCGGTTGAGCGCATCGCCGCTGGCGTCCAGCGTGATGCGCGCGATGTTCTCATGGATGGTCACCGATACCTGATAGGTGGCGCCGCTTTCCTCCAGCCAGTCGGTTTTGTACTTTTCGCTCAGCTTTTGCGCGATGGCCTTTTTGGTGATGGCCTGGCAGTCGCTGACGCTCATCAGCTGGCTGCGCGCGCAGTGCCCGCTGACAGGAAAGCGCGCGCCGCGGGGCAGATAGTCCGCCCAATTGACAGCGCGCACCAGCTCAAAGAGCTCTTCAAAGCTGGTGGCCGGCCCCTCGGTGACCAGCAGCAGCACGCGGTCAGCGGTGCGCAGCTGCAGATTGCACAAAAAGGCGCCCGCGCCGTCCGCCTCAAAGCGCACGCCGCCGGTGGCCACCCTGCCCTCAAAGCCCAGGCTCTGCAGCTCCCGTTTGACCAGGCCTTCCAGTCCGAAGGCAGCCGAGGCGATCCATGTAGACATAGCAGTCCCTCCAATGCGCCTGATTATACCCTCTGCGCGGCGCGCGCACAACTCACACCAATCTCACTCCTTATTGCATCGTCGCGGTTGGTCTTTTGCGCCGATGACATGTCGCTGCTCGCTTCGCGTAGCGCTGCTACGCTACCGCTCGACTGCTCCTCGCGTCGGCACAAAATACCTGCCCGC
>CAKTTM010000290.1 GCA_934615145.1 uncultured Clostridia bacterium
GCTACGCAAGGCTTGCCGCGTCGCCGTACACGCCGCCGACGCGGATTGTTGGTCAGAGGGCTGCGGCCCTCCGAACCACCCAGGGGCTTGTTGATGCGTTGAGGCGCCCGGTGTGACAGCCGGGCGCCTCGGTTAATTGCCTCATTCAGAAGCTAATCTGCCACTTTTGGGGCAGATTTGTGGCAGATCAGTCCCCCACCCGCCTAAAATTAAAATCCCCCCGATCAAAGCCCACGCCTTCAAAGCGCAGGCGCAGGCCGTCGGCCCTTTGGCGCGCGGTCAGCTGCAGGCTATAGGGGGCGCCGGGCATCAGCGCCTGGGCGCTGAGCACGCCGTCTTTGACGCCGTAGCGGCCTTGGTAGGGCTGCATGGCCTCGCCATAGACCTGGGCGGAATATTCACCCTGGAAGGGCTTGCCGCGGCTGAGGCCAAAGTCCGCCGGCCAGAGGCGCCCGGGGCCGGTGTAATACAGCCGCAGATCCTCGCCATGGCGCTCAATGCGCAGGCGCCTGCCGCCGCGGCCCAGGTAGCTGCCCTCAAGGTTCATCTGGCCGCCGTCATCAGGCGGGGCGGGGAAGGCCAGCGTCTTTTCCAGCTTGGCAAGCCTGGCCTGCGCCTTGTTGTCCTCGCGGGGCAGCTGCAGCAGCTCGTCCATCAGCTGGTGCAGCGCGTCCATCTCCTGGCCCATGTCCCAGATGCCGGCGGTGCAGCACAGCGCCAGGTCGTGCTTGTCGTCGATCAGCATCACCTGGCCATACATGCCGTCGCCGCGGTAGCGCCCAAAGCGCGAGCGCCAGAATTGGAAGCCGTAGCCCTGCTCCCAGTCGGCCGGCTCATTTGGGTTGATGCCCTGATTGTCCACCTGCTTGCTGGTGGCCAGGCTCAGGTACTGCTCGCTCAGCAGCCTTTTGCCCTGCCAGACGCCCCGGTTGAGCAGCAGCTGCGCCGCCTTGGCGATGTCCAGCACGCTCAGGTGCAGGCCAAAGCCTGCCACATTGTGGCCCAGGGGGCAGCAGTCCCACTGGGGCCTGCTGATGCCCAGCGGCTCGAAGAGCCGGGGCATCAGATAATCTCGCAGGCCTTGCCCGGTGCGGGCAGAGACCATGCGGCCGGCCAGGTAGGTGCCCAGCGTGTTGTAGTGGAACCGCGTGCCCGGCTGGTGCAGCACCTTGTAGCCCAGCGCCGCGCGGGCCCAGTCCTGCTTGGCCCGCATGCCACGCCGGTCGCTCATGGGGTCAAGGCCAGAGGACATGCTCAGCAGGTGCTTGAGCTTCACCTCGTGCAGCTTTTCATCATAGCCCTTGGGCAGGCTGGCCTGCAGCACATCGGCCACGCTGTCCTCATAGCTGATCAGCCCCTCGTCCACCGCGATGCCCGCCGCCATCGAGCAAAAGGACTTCGACAGCGAGAACAGCGTGTGCGGGATGTCTTCGCGCCAGGGCTTCATGCTGATCGCATAGACCTGATGATCGCGCACCAGCGCCAGCGAGTGGATGCCCATTGGCCAGTGCCTGTCCACAAAGTTCAGCAGCGCCTGGCTGCTTAGGTTCATCTCCTCGGGCGTCTTGGCCCGCAATATAGCATTACTCAAACCTGCTTACCTCTTTCATCCATGTCATCATGGGCGTATTCCAGTTCTTACACTCAACAATCAAACGTCGCATCAGCCGTCGCGGCAAAAGACAGCTAAACTATCCTAGTTGACCAGGACGCTATTGATAATCCACAATACATCGGCCATGTCGACTGTACCATCACTGTTGGTATCAGCGTTGGCCAGCGAAGCAGGCTCGACTTTGGCGACGATGTGATCAATCAATGCCGTCAAGTCGTTGATGTCGACGTCCCGATCGTTATCCGCGTCACCCTTCAGGCCGGGAATGGGTGTTGGCTCAGCGGTTGGGGCGACAGTTGGAGTCAACGAGCTTGTTGAAGTTGCAGTTGGCACAATGGTAGGTTCCACGGTAGGCTCAAGGGGACTATCTATCGTCCAGTAGAAGTACTCAATGCTTGACGCCGGCACTTGCACTTGCGATCCGTCTGTACAGTGCACGCCAGCAATACCAGCGTTAATATGCTTAACCTGATCATAGCCTTCTAGTGTAACACCACCGGTCATGACGGTGCCCCCTGGTAAGAGGTTCGTGGTGAAATCAATGAGCATAGCCAGGTTTCCTGTCGCACTGTGGGGGATAATGTTTCCAGCCTCATCCTCGGCATAGAAGGCAAGCGTAAATCGATCAACGATAAGGCTAGAACTAAGGAATCCCTGATTAATTCCCGCTTTCCTGTTGTTTCATGGTAAAATGGACTCAAGAGATCAAACAATCATTC
>CAKTTM010000291.1 GCA_934615145.1 uncultured Clostridia bacterium
GCCCTGCAGGGCTTGTGAGAGTGTTTCCAGAAAGTCTGCGCGGTTCATGCGATTCCCTCCCTGATGAAGTCATATACTTTGCTCAGCTCACCCCACTCCAGCAAAAAGTCCTCAATGGCCAGCCTGCCTTTGTCGGTGATGTGATAGTAGCGCCTCAGCCTGCCGCTGTGCTCGCGGGTATAGCTCTCCACCTGGCCGGCGCTTTCCAGCCGCTTGAGCACAGGGTAGAGCGTTGACTCGGACAAGACCAGCACCTGCGCGGCATCGCGGCTGAGCTCGTAGCCATAGCTGTCACCGCGGCTCAAGAGCTTGAGCACGCAGGCCTCGATCACGCCTCGCTTGAGTTGTGCGTCCAATGCATCCACCTCCTTGGCCAGTATCATAAGACGCATAGTATCGTCTGTCAAGCGATATTAAAGAATTCTAATCTTGATGTCCTGATGGAGCCTTGCCCTGCCCATGGCCTTTCTGCCATAATGGATCTGGGCCGCCGGGCGGCAGAGGAGGACAGTATGCGATTACAAAAATACCTGGCGCTGTGCGGTGTGGCCAGCCGCCGGCGTGCTGAGCAGATGATATTGGATGGCCTGGTGCAGGTCAATGGCATCACCATCCGCGAGATGGGCACCCAGGTGGCCGAAGGGGACGAGGTGCGGGTGCGGGACGAGGTTGTGCAGCCTGAGGCCGAGAAGCGCTACCTGCTCTATTACAAACCCATCGGCGAGGTGACCAGCGTCAGCGACCCGGAGGGGCGCCCGACGGTGATGGATCATTTCCGGGATTTCCCGGTGCGGCTTTACCCGGTGGGCAGGCTGGACTTTGATAGCGAGGGGCTGCTGCTGCTGACCAATGACGGCGAGCTGACCGCGCGCCTGACCCACCCCAGCTACGAGGTGGACAAGAGCTATATCGCCAGGGTCTCGCTCACGCTGACGGCTGAGGAGTTGGAGCGCCTGCGCTCCGGTGTGATGATAGACGGCCAGGTGACCGCGCGGGCAGGTGTACGCGTGCTGCGGCGCGATGCCTTCTCCACCGATATCCTCATCACCATCCATGAGGGTCGCAACCGGCAGATCCGCCGCATGGTGGAGGCTATCGGCCACCAGACCATAAGGCTCAAGCGCGTCAAGTACGGCCCTGTCGAGCTGGGCGAGCTGACGCGGGGCAGCTGGCGCGATCTGACACAGGCAGAAGTGGCGGCGCTCTGGGCCGCCACAGAGGAAGAGGGCGGTGAGTCTTCCCCGTGAAGGGAAAATCGCCTCTATAGGTCATGTTAATCAATTTTCGATTCATACTTGAAAAGGAATTGAAAATCGATTACAATTCCAATCGAGAGGGGTGAAGGGATTGCTCTGCATCAAGGCCGATATCATCACATCCCGCGAGAACCGGCGGGATCGCGATCTGCCCGCCATTGCTGGGCGACTCAATGAGCAGCTTGCGTTCAAAGCGCTCATCCCCTTTGGCGTGCGCGCGGGGGATGAGCTTTTCTTTCTGACACATGAAGCGGCAGATGGCTATCAGGCCTTCAAAGCGCTGTGCCAGGCGCAGCGCGAGGGCGGCCTGCCCCTGCGCATCGCGGTGGGTCTGGGCGGTCTGGACCCCTACAAGGGCAGGCCAGACCCTGAGAGGATCAATGGTCCCGCGATCTGGCGGGCGGCGGACGCCATGGAGGAGCTCAAGCGGCCAACATCTGCCAGCGCCCATATCCTCAGGGGCAAGGGCAGGCTGAGGTATAACATACATGTCAGCGATAGCCAAATGGACAATATGACAGCGCTGTACTATCTGCACTTCATCACGCAGCGCATCGCAAAGCGCACTCAGGCGCAGCATGAGGCCGTCGCCGCCAGGGACGCTCAGCCTGATTGGACGCATGAGCAGCTGATGAGCTGGCTGGATGAGCAGCGCGGCAGCAGCACCAAGAACCCCAGGGAGAGCTTTGCCCAGTATCTGGACAGGGCCGATTACTACCCGATCAGGGAGGCCGAGCTGGGTTTCATCCATCTGCTGGAGGGCTTCAGGCCATGATCTACCTTGCCGTATACTGCCTGGCGCATGCGCTAAGCGACTTTGTGCTGCAGCCCGATAAGCTGGTCAGGGCGAAGCTCAGCCGTGGCAACAGCCCCTGGCTTAATCCCGCCATCCTGCTGCACAGCCTGGTGCTGCTAATCGTCACAGCGCTGCTGCTGTGGTGGCAGGGATTGCTGACGGGGCTGAACGACGCGATCGCTTTGGCAGCCGTTACTCTGCTGCACTACCTGATCGACTGCGCCAAGGCCATCAGCAGGCGCCGAC
>CAKTTM010000292.1 GCA_934615145.1 uncultured Clostridia bacterium
GTACAACGCTGCGGTCAAGACCACAGGCGGTGAGCTCAACCTCTGGGAGCTGCCCAACCCCAGGAAGCTGTCCATCTATTCCTTGCTCAAGATCCCCAATGGCACCCAGCTGACCGGCGTGGAAAAGGGCAACCAAGGCTTCAGCCGCGTCATCTATAAGGACAAGGTCGGTTACCTGGACAACAAGCATCTGGACTTCAGCGTGCCCCAGCCCTGATCAGAATAGGACATCCGCTCAAGGCCGCCATGAGACTTGACCCTCATGGCGGCCTGATTTATGCTGAAACGAATCTTGCGTCCGGGTGAAACACTTTGCCCACGCCATTCGTTTCTACAGTGAAAGCACCTGATGAAGGGAGGGACAAACATGGTGGCCTCACTCTACGGCTGGTTCTATCAGGACATCCTGCGCTACCTGCTGTCGCTCACCGCTCACAGGCAGCAGGCGGAGGATCTGACGCAGGAGACCTTCCTCAGGGCCATGGCCAGGGCGCACATCCTGCAGGAAATGGACAAGGCCGCCTGCCGCGCCTGGCTGTACAAGACGGCGCGCAATCTCTTCATCGATCAGATGCGCAGGCAGCGGCGCGAGGCCGAGCTGCTGCAGGAGGCATTCGAAGAGGAGGCGCCTGAGCCGGATCAGGCGCTGTGGGTGGCAGACTACCTGCAGCGGCTGTCAGACGAAGACGGCAAGCTGTTTAGGATGCGCTACCTGGAGGGCTACAAGGCCAGTGAACTGGGCCAGATGTATGGGCCGCCGGCTGCCACCGTGCGCACCCGCCTGGCCCGCGCCCGCATGAAACTGCAGCATCTCTGGCTAGAGGATGAGCAAGAGGAGGCAGACAAGCATGAGAAAGCCTAAGCGAGGCATCCTGAAACGTCATACCACCCGCCATACGCAAGGCAAGCAGGATAGCCCGCAGACCGCTGCGGACTGGCCGCTTCATCATCTGCCCCAGGGCATGCCAATGCCCGGCTGGCTGGTAGGGCCGCTGCGCTGAACCAAGCAAATCAAGACAGGATAAGGAGCAAGAACATGAAGAAGAAGTTGGCCATCAACTGTGCCCTGTGCAATCTCAGCCAGGTCAGCCAGGAGGTCCTGAATGAGTACGAGAGCATCCTGATCAACGCGGCGACGGTGATCACCTCACCCCGCTCGCGCGCCCTGATGGCAAGGCTGCCAGTCAAGATCAACGCCGCCAGCACCGTGGATGTGCCCGACGGAGCGGAACTGAGCCAGCATAACGGCAGCTTTGAGATCAAGCCTGGGCCGCCGCCGGAGCCGCCCGTGGTGCTGGTGGTCAACGGCCGGCTTGTCATCCATCCCGGCGCCCGTGAAGCGCTGCAGGGCTATCCCTCGATCTCTGTCAACGGAGAGGCGCTCTATCCACAAGGACTCTCAGACGCCCTGGGCCGGATGAAGGTCAACGGCGCCAGCTATGCCTACCCGGATGAGGCCATCCTGCTGAAAAAGAACGCGGTGATCGAGCGGGTGTTCGTGCTGCGGGCCAAAGAAGGGCTGTACTTCAGCCCGCGCAGCATCATCATGACCGACCCTGAGCTGGATGTGAAGGCCCTGACAGACAAGGGCGCACGCCTGCAGGCCAGCCGGGTCTACATCGCCAATGCCCTGCTGGAGGCCGTCCTGCCGCTGATCAATGATGACGCGCAGGTACATGTGATACCCGATGGCTTTGCCTTCCTGCAGGGCGATCAGACTCTGAGTGGACAGCTGCTGCGGTCACAAGGCCATAGCCTGTATATACTGGGCGACCTGCATATACCACAGGACGCCTCGCAGGCGCTTGAGCAGCTTGAGGGCCTGCAGGTGTGCGGTCAGATCAGCCTGCCGGAGGCGCTGGAGTAGAGCTTCCTCAGCCGCTTCCCCGCGCAAAACAGGCTGCTGGTCTACAGGGGCCGCCTGATGGGCGATCAGGGGGTACTGCAGGTGGACGAGGCGCTGCTGGCCCTGCACCCGGAGGGCATCACCTGCCGTGACTGAGGCGTGGTGCGTCTGTCGCCGGAGCTTGCTCCCCAGCAGATCCTTAGCCAGCTGCGCTTTGTGGATTGCGGCCTAGTCCACTGCTCACCCGCCCAACGCGCAGCGGTGGACAGCGTATCACGCGGGGTAGGCCAGGGGGTAGACAAGGAAGGCCTGGCCGAGGACCTGGACAGCCTGCTGGGCGATGACCCTAACACCCAGATGATCAACGCCGCCAGCTATACCCTGTAAGGGATGAAACGACATAAAGGCCGCAGTGCGTGATGCGC
>CAKTTM010000293.1 GCA_934615145.1 uncultured Clostridia bacterium
CGTCTCACTGGCATCCTGCAGGCCGTCAGAGCCCAGGGTCAGAATGTAGGTCAGGGCCCGCAGCACGATGCCAAAGTTGCCATAGAAGCTGCGCACCTGGCCGATGCTGTGCTTGATGGGCTTCTCACCGCTGATGGAGTAGGGCAGGTAGGGCGCCAGGAAGGCCTTGCAGCCAACGGGGCCTGAACCCGGCCCACCGCCGCCGTGCGGGGTGGAGAAGGTCTTGTGCAGATTGAGGTGCACCACATCAAAGCCTGTATCCCCAGGGCGCACGCGGCCCATGATGGCGTTGAGGTTGGCGCCGTCGTAGTAGCACAGGCCGCCGCATTTGTGTACGAGGTCTGTGATCTTAAGAATATTGGGATCAAACAGGCCCAGCGTATTGGGGTTGGTCAGCATGAGGCCGGCGACTTCGTCATTACAGACCTTCTCCAGTGCCGCCATGTCCACGCAGCCGTTTTCGTCGGAAGGGATATTGATGACATCATAATCCACCATCGTGGCGCTGGCAGGGTTGGTGCCATGCGCCGAGTCGGGCACGATGATCTTGGTGCGCTTGGTGTCGCCGCGCAGCTCGTGATACTTCTTGATCAACAGCAGGCCGGTGAACTCACCATGCGCGCCGGCCGCCGGCTGAAAGCTCATGGCATCCATGCCGGTCACTTCGGCAAGCAGCTTTTCTGCGGTCTTTAGCACCTCGTCACAGCCCTTGACGGTCTCCTTGGGCTGCAGCGGATGAATGCCGGCGAAGTGAGGATCGGCGGCGACCGCCTCGTTGATGCGGGGATTGTACTTCATTGTGCAGCTGCCCAGCGGGTAGAAACCACTGTTGACGCCGAAGGCCTGCTTGTGCAGACGGGTGTAATGGCGACTGAGCTCCAGCTCAGTCAGCTCTGGCAGCAGGGGCGCCTGCTCGCGCAGCTTGGCCTCTTTGGGCAGCTTGGCCTTTGGCACATCCAACTCGGGCAGATAGCTCATCTTGCGCCCAGGGGCGCCCAGCTCAAATATCAGCTTCATGTTCATACCGCGCTCACCTCCTCGATGATGGCCAGGACTTCATCGAGCTTGGCCTTGGTCACTTTCTCCGTCACGCACCAGAGGATATTCTCGCCAATGATGAGACCGGGCAGCACGCCCTTCTTCATCAGGGCCTTTTCCAGCTTGCGCGGGTCGATCGGGCAGGTGGTGACAAACTCATTGAAGAAGTCGCCCTTGTGCGCCAGCTTGAAGCCGGGGATTTTCTGCAGGCCAGCCGCGAAGTAATGGGCCTTGTGGTAGCAAAGCTCTGCCGCCTGGCGGATGCCCTGCGGACCCATCGCCCCCATGTAGACAGCGGCCGTCATCGCGCACAGCGCCTGGTTGGAGCAGACATTGCTGCCTGCCTTCTCACGGCGTATGTGCTGCTCTCTGGCTTGTAGGGTCAGCACAAAGGCGCGCTTGCCCTTGTTATCCTTGGTCTGGCCAACGATGCGTCCGGGCAGCATGCGGGTCAGCTCTTTCTTGGCGGTCATGAAGCCCAGATAGGGCCCGCCATAGGACAGGGAGAGACCCAGCGGCTGGCCCTCGCCCACAGCGATGTCCGCGCCATACTCGGCCGGGGTCTTGAGCAGGCCAAGGGAAATGGGATTGACGCCCATGATGGCCTTGGCACCTGCAGTCTGCGCGGCCTGCACCAGGGCGTCCGCATCTTCGATCAGGCCAAAGAAGTTGGGCTGCTGGATGTAGAGACAGGCGGTCTGCTCATTGAGCAGCTTTTTCAGCGCTGCCAAATCAGTATGTCCATCCTTGACCGGCACCACCGCGAAGGGCACATCGCGGCCCCAGCAATAGGTCTGGACGGTGGCGATGGTGTCCGGATGTGAAGCGCCCGAGATCAGCACACCTGTGCGCCGCCTGTCCAGGCACATCATGGCGGCCTCAGCCGCGGCGGAAGCGCCGTCATAGACAGAGGCATTGCTCACATCCATGCCGGTCAGCTCGCTGATCATGGTCTGGTACTCGAAAATGGACTGCAGCACACCCTGGCTGATCTCCGCCTGGTAGGGCGTGTAGGTGGTGGAAAACTCTTCCTTGCCAGTGACGCTGCCGACAATGGCTGGGATGTAGTGGTCATAGGCGCCAGCACCGCGCAGGATGGTGCCAAACACGCGGTTCTTGGCGCCAATCTCACTCATGTGCGCGCGGACTTCTTGCTCAGACAGCCCCTTGGGGATGTTCAGCGGCTTCTTGAGCATGACGGACTTGGGCACATCATGAT
>CAKTTM010000294.1 GCA_934615145.1 uncultured Clostridia bacterium
ACCAACCGCATGAACATCTATACGGTGCTAAAGGCCACCAAGGGCCTGGCCAAGTATTTGAGCCAGAAGTCCGACCTGCCCAGCTGCGCGATCGCCTATGACAGCCGGCACAACTCCCAGCGCTTTGCGCAGATGGCGGCAGCCGCGCTGGCCGAGAAGGGTGTGCGGGTCTACCTTTTCAGTGAGCTGGCGCCCACGCCCATGTGCAGCTTTGCGGTGCGCTACTTGAAGTGCGACGGCGGCGTGGTCATCACCGCCAGCCATAACCCGGCCGCCTATAATGGCTACAAGGTCTATGACAAGCACGGCTGCCAGATCACCGACGAGATCGCGGCCGATATATCGCAGCTGATCTCCCGCCAGCAGGACCTGGTCAGCCGCCTGCCCGACTATGAGCAGCAGCTGGAGAAGGGCATGATACGCCTGATCGACCGCGAGGTGTGGCAGGCCTATCACCAGGCGGTGCTGAACCTAAGCGTGCTGACGCCGACCACGCCGCTCAAGGTGGTCTACTCCCCCCTGCACGGCGCCGGCAACCGGCCTGTGCGCCAGGCGCTGGGCGCGCTGCCCAATGTGCAGCTGAGCGTGGTGGCGGCCCAGGAGCAGCCCGACGGCGACTTTCCCACCGCGCCGCGGCCCAACCCGGAGTATCCGGAGACCATGGCCCTGGCCGCCCAGCAGATGCTGGACACTTCAGCCGACATCTGCCTGGCCACGGATCCCGACTGCGACAGGCTGGGCGTGGGGGTGCGGGTACGCGATCAGGTGGATTATTTGAGCGGCAATGAGCTGGGCGTGCTGCTGCTGCACTTTGTCTGCCAGGCGCGGCAGGCCCAGGGCAGGATGCCCGACAACCCGGTCGCCGTCACCACCATCGTCACCACGCCCATGGCGCAGGCGGTGGCGGAGGACTATGGCGTGCAGCTGCAGCTGGTGCTGACCGGCTTTAAGTACATCGGCGCCACCATCAACCGCTTGAAGCGCGAGGGCCAGGAGGGCCGCTACATCCTGGGCTTTGAGGAGAGCTATGGCTATCTGTCGGGCACCCACGTGCGCGACAAGGACGCCGTCAACGCCGCGCTGCTGGTCTGCGAGATGGCAAGCTACTACCTGGGCCAGCGCATGACGCTGCGCGACGCCTACAATGAGCTGCAGGACAAGTACGGCGACTATGGCAGCGAGCTGCTCAGCTTCACCTTTGAGGGTGAGCAGGGACAGCAGACCATGGGCCGCGTGATGGCCGGCCTGCGCCAGGCGGTCACGGTGGCAGGTTTCCCCCTGCAGGAAAAGCTGGACTATCTGCCAGGCCTGCACGGCCTGCCGCCCTCTGATGTGCTGGTCTTTCATCTGACGGGCGACAGGACGCTGATCGCCCGCCCCTCGGGCACCGAGCCCATGCTCAAGCTCTACCTGCATGTGAAGGCCGATGAGGAAGGCAGCGCCAGCGACAAGCTAAGCCAGCTGGTAAAGGCTGCCCGCGACATGGTCGCAGAATTGCAGAACTAAAGCCCGATCACTGTTCATAAGTTGTTTTTCGGCCCATTTGGCGCTGTCTGGGCAAAGTCTGTCCGGATATGACATTGTCGCTTGCGGGCAACCCGCATAAAATACAAGCATTCTTCGTTGCTTGGGCAGGCGGCCACAGGCTGCGCACCGCAGCTATCAGGCCCGCCGCCCCGCCCTCTGCTACGGCAGGGGGTTTTCATCAATGAAGTGAAAAAACCATCAAAGGGGGATCACCATGAAACGACTGAAGTCGCTCCTGTCCCTTATGCTGGTGCTGGCCCTGCTGGCGCCCGCCGCCCTCACCCTGGCTGAAGACAAGGTCTATAAGATCGGCATCGCGCAGATCGTGCAGCACGATGCCCTGGACGCCGCCTATCAGGGCTTTGTGGATGCCCTGAAGGAAAACGGCTACGAGGAAGGCAAGAACATTAGCCTGGACTATCAGAACGCCCAGGGCAGCATCGACAACCTGTCCGCCATCGCCGACCGCTTTATCGGCGACAAGGTGGACCTGATCCTGGCCATCGCCACGCCCAGCGCGCAGGCCATGGCCGGCAAGACTGAGGATATCCCGATCCTGGGTACCGCCATCACCGACTATGTGGTGGCCAAGCTGGCCGAGTCCAACGAGGCGCCCGGCCACAATGTCTCCGGCACCACCGACATGAACCCCATCAAGGAGCAGATCGAGCTGCTCAAGCGGCTGGTGCCCGAGGCCAAGACGGTTGGTCTGCTCTACAC
>CAKTTM010000295.1 GCA_934615145.1 uncultured Clostridia bacterium
TGCATTGAGTACTGCCCCACGAAGGCCATCACCTTCACCGGGGACATCAACCAGCAGGGCTACAAGACCACTTCGGTGGACGATGATGTGTGCATCGGCTGTGGTATCTGCTACACGGTATGCCCCGACGGCGTCTATACCGTCAACGCCAACAAGAAGGAGGTGAAGCAGGATGGCTGAAATGTACAAGGGCAACGAAGCGATCGCGGAAGCGGCGCTGCGCGCTGGTGCCAGGTTCTACGCCGGCTATCCCATCACGCCCTCCACCGATATCATGGAGTACACCTCCCAGCACATGGAGGATTACGGCGGTGTCTTCATACAGTCAGAGAGCGAGCTGGCCGCGATCAACATGCTCATCGGCGCTGCCTCCTGCGGGGTGAGGTCCTTTACCGCCTCCTCCGGCCCCGGCATCAGCCTGATGCAGGAGGGCATTTCCACCCTCAGTGACGAGGAACTGCCGGCGCTGATTATCACCATGATGCGCTACGGCAATGGCTTGGGCACTCTGCTGACCGCGCAGGTGGACTATCTGCGCGAGACCAGGGGCGGCGGTCATGGCGACTATCGCTGCATCGTGCTGTGCCCCAAGAGCATCCAGGAGGCGGTCGACCTGGTCGGCCTGGCCTATGAGCTGGGGGAAAAGTACCGTGTGGTCACCATCCTGATGTCTGAGGGTGCGCTGGGCCAGATGATAGAGCCTTGTGTGCTGCCCGAGCCCATCGAGGTCAAGCGCAATTACTGGGCGCTGACCGGCAAGTACGACTACAAGAAGGTCGGCATATTTGACCGCGATGTCAAGAAGGAAGCGCTGGAGATCCGCAAGAAGTACCAGCTGATCAAGGAAAACGAGCAGCGCTGGGAAGCTGTGGATACCCAGGACGCGGAATATATCATCGTGGCGCTGGGCCTGGAAGGCCGCGCCAGCATCGGTGCCTGCAAACAGCTAAGAGAAGAGGGCTACAAGGTGGGCGTCATCCGTCCCATCACCGCCTGGCCCTTCCCGGAGAAGGCCTTTGAGGGGCTTGAGCATGTCAAGGGCTTCATCACGGTGGAGGCCAATGCCCTGGGTCAGGTCATTGAGGATGTGGCGCTGACCGTCAAAAAGACTCACCAGCAGAACATACCGACCTATGCCCTGCCCTATATCCTGGGCGTGCCCGCGGTCAAGAGCATCGTGGAGGATGTCAAGCGCGTCATCCGCGGCGAGAAGGAGGTGGCATACTGATGGCCAAGGTGTTTGAAGTCCCCGAGATGATCCGCAAGAAGATGGATTTCTGCGCCGGCTGCGGCCATGGCGTGACCATCCGCCTGGTTGCGGAGTGCCTGCAGGAGATCGGCGAGGATAACAATGTGATTTTTCCCATCGGCGTGGGCTGTTCCTCGCTGCTGGGCGGCGGGCTGATGAAAGACAGGCTGCATGTACCCCACGGCAGGTGCTCGGCGGTCGCCACGGGCATGAAGCGCTGCTCGCCTGATGTGACCATTGTGGCCTACCAGGGTGACGGCGATGCCTACAACATTGGCATCGCGGAAACCTTGAGCGCGGCCTACCGCAATGAAAACTTCACCCTGATCGTGATCAACAACTCAAACTTTGGCATGACCGGCGGCCAGATGAGCGCCACCACGCTGCCAGGGCAAAAGACATCCACCACCATTGGCGGCCGCGATCCGGCCACGACCGGCATGCCGCTGCGCTTTCCCGAGCTGGTGGCCTCTCAGTTCAATGTGGCCTACGCGGCGCGCGGCTCCGTCCATACGCCGGCTGAGACCAACAAGCTCAAGCGCTACATCAAGCAGGCGCTGCTGGCTCAGCAGAACAAGGAAGGCTACAGCGTGGTGGAGGTGCTCTCGCCCTGTCCCACCAACTGGCGCCTGAGCCCGGTTGCTACGCACAAGCGCATCGCAGACGAGGTACAGGCCTACTATCCGCTGGGTGAGTTCAAAAAGCGGGGAGGTGCCAAGGAATGAAAGAGTTGGTATTTGCGGGTTCCGGTGGTCAGGGCGTCCTGACCTGCGGACTGATCACCGCCGAAATCGCGGCGCAGAACAAGTGGAACACCACCTGGAGCCCCTCCTATGGCTCGGCCATGCGCGGCGGCGACGCCAACTGTACCGTCAAGTACAGCCAGGGCGATATCTACAACCCCACCTTTGAGGAGCCCAATGTATTGCTGGCGATGAACCAGTCATCCTTTGACAAGTTCATAGGCTCCGTGGCGCCAGGAGGCGTGGTTGTCTCC
>CAKTTM010000296.1 GCA_934615145.1 uncultured Clostridia bacterium
GTGTTCACATCCACGGACAACACGCGCTCGGGATCGCGCCAGCCGTCCTTGTTCAGGCGCTGGGCCACACCGCGGAAATGCTCGGCGATCTGGCTCAATAGCTCCAGGTCGATGCCGGTGTCGTACTCGGTGCCGGCCAGCGTGGCCACCAGGGCCTCAGTGGCTGGCTGCGCCGTGCCGCTGCCCAGGGGCGATAACGCGGTGTCCACGATGTCCACACCCGCTTCCACGGCCTTGAGCAGCGTCATGTCGCCGGTGCCGGTGGTGTTATGGGTGTGCAGCACCACGGGCAACTTGGTGTTGGCCTTGAGCTTCTTGACCAGCGAGTAGGCCGCGTAGGGCAGCAGCAGGTTGGCCATGTCCTTGATGCAGATGATGTCGGCACCCATGTCCTCGCACTGGCGGGCCAGGTTGACGAAATAATCCTCCGTGTGCACGCGGGAGATGGTATAGCTCATCGCCACTTCGGCGATGCCGCCGTACTGCTTAGTGGCTTTGACCGCCGCCTCCATGTTGCGCAGGTCATTGAGCGCGTCAAAGGTGCGGATGATGTCGATGCCGTTGTCGATGGACTTCTTGACGAAATAGTCCACCACGTCGTCGGCGTAATGCTTGTAGCCCAGTATGTTCTGCCCGCGCAGCAGCATCTGCAGCTTGGTGTTGGGCAGCGCCTTGCGCAGCTGGCGCAGGCGATCCCAGGGATCCTCGTTCAAAAAGCGCAGGCAGCTGTCAAAGGTGGCGCCTCCCCACATCTCCAGGGAATAGTAGCCCACCTTGTCAAGCAGCTCGCAGACGGGCAGCATCTCGTCCAGGCGCATGCGCGTGGCGGCCTGGCTCTGATGCGCGTCGCGCAAAATGGTATCGGTGATTCTTACCTTAGGCATAATGCCCTCCTCAGTTCAAATGCTCAGCCAAACATGCTCAGCAGCACGCCGGCGGCGATGGCGGAGCCGATGACGCCGGCCACATTGGGCCCCATGGCATGCATCAGCAGGAAGTTGCCGGGGTTCTCCTCCTGGCCGACCACCTGGCTGACACGGGCGGCCATGGGCACGGCGGAGACACCGGCAGAGCCAATCAGCGGGTTGATCTTGCCGCCGGAGAGGGCAGACATCAGCTTGCCCATCAGCACGCCGCCGGCGGTGCCCAGTGAGAAGGCGATGACGCCCATCAGGATAATCAGCAGCGTCCTGGTCTGCAGGAAGGTCTCCGCCGTGGCGGTGGCGCCCACCGTCAGCCCCAGGAAGATGGTCACGATGTTCATCAGCTCGTTTTGAGCGGTCTTGTTAAGGCGGTCCACCACCAGGCTCTCGCGGAAGAGATTGCCCAGCATCAGCATGCCCACCAGCGGCGTGGCCGAAGGCAGCAGCAGGGAAACCAGCACGGTGACCACGATGGGGAAGATGATCTTCTCGCTCTTGGAGACCGGGCGCAGCTGCTCCATGACGATCATGCGCTCTTTCTTGGTGGTCAGCGCCTTCATGATGGGCGGCTGGATGACGGGCACCAGCGCCATATAGCTGTAGGCGGCCACCGCGATGGGGCCCAGCAGGTGCGGGGCCAGCTTGCCAGTCAGGTAGATGGCCGTAGGTCCATCCGCGCCGCCGATGATGCCGATGGAGGAGGCCTCCTGCGGCGTGAAGCCCAGGGCACCCGCCAATAGGAAGGCGCCAAAGATGCCAAACTGCCCGGCAGCGCCCAGCAGCAGCGACTTGGGGTTGGCGATCAGGGGGCCAAAGTCTACCATCGCGCCCACGCCCATGAAGATCAGCGGCGGGTAGATGCCCAGCCTGACACCCTGGTAGAGGTAATACAGCAGGCCGCCGGGCGTGGTGTACTGATAGGCCTGCATGCCCTGGGTCAGGCCCTCCACCGAGGTGCCGGCGGCGCGCAGCTGATCCATCAGCTCTGCCGACAGCAGCACCGGTACCCCTTCCTTGCCCTGGTAAAAGGCATCCAGCATGATGCTGGTCTGCGGCGGATCCATCAGCCCGGAGAAGGGCATGTTGGTCAGCAGCATGCCAAAGGCGATGGGCAGCAGCAGGAGGGGTTCAAACTTCTTGACAACAGCCAGATAGATGAGAATGAAGGCGATCAATATCATGATCATAGTGCTCGGCTGAGCAATCAGACCATTGATGCCGGAGCTCTCTATCAGGCCCTGCATGGATTTCATGATGTCCATAGAAAACTACCTTTCCTGTCTGTACTTTTGAGATACAGGCCTCAAGGCCTGAGC
>CAKTTM010000297.1 GCA_934615145.1 uncultured Clostridia bacterium
GTACCGCACAGGCGCCGCCAGCGCCGATACCCACTACCGCCAGCGCATCGCCATGGTGCCCCTGGACATCGTGCACGCGCATGGCCCCTTTGGCGCGGGCAGGGAGGCGCTGCGCCTGTCGCGCAAGCGGGGCATCCCGCTGATCGCTTCCTTCCACTCAAAATACTATGACGATTTCTACAAGGCCACCAAGTCTGACGCCATCGCCCGCATGGTGGTGGCCAACATCGTGGCCTATTACGAGAAATGCGACGATGTCTGGGCCGTCAGCGAGCCCACAGGCGAGGTGCTGCGCAGCTATGGCTACAAGGGCCCGCTGCATGTGATGCCAAACGGCGTCAGCCCAAGGCAGGCCGATCCGGCTGCCGTCAGCGCCCTTGAGGAGGAACTGGGCCTGGCGGCTCAGCCCATGCTGCTCTTTGTGGGACAGATCAACTGGAAGAAAAACCTGCTGCGCATCCTGGAGGCGGCGGCGCTGTTGCGCCAGCAGCATCAGGCCTTCCGGCTGCTTATGGCAGGCCAGGGGCCGGACATGGAGGCCGTCAAGGCCAAGGTGGAAGAGCTGGGCCTGAGCGGGCAGGTGACGATGCTCGGCCATGTGGCCAGCGCTGACCGCCTGGACGCGCTCTATGCCAGGGCCGACGTCTTTGTCTTCCCCTCGCTGTATGACAACGCGCCCATGGTGGTGCGCGAGGCGGCGGTATTGGGCACGCCCTCGGTGCTGGTGCGCGGCAGCGACGCGGCCGTGGTGGTGCGGGATCTTGACAATGGCTTCCTCTGCGAGGATCAGGCAGACGATCTGGCCCGCGTGCTAAAGCAGGCCCTCAATGATCGCGAGGGCACCGCCCAGATCGGCCAGAGGGCACGGCAGACCATCCCCGTTCCCTGGAGCGGTATCATGACCCAGGTGGTCGAGGGCTATGAGCGCAACCTGCGCCACTTCCGCGCCCGCCGCAGGGCCGCAAGGCGCGCTGACAATCAGTAATACATTGATGGATATGGAGGCATGGACATGAGGCTTGGCATCAGCTCCTACTCACTGGACAGAGAGATCGCAAAGGGCAATATGACACTATTGGAGGCCATCGACTGGGCAGCGGCGCATGGCGCGCAGTGCCTGGAGTTGGTGCCCTTCTCCTTCCGCTTTGACGACAAGGAGACCGGCAGGATCGATCAAGGCTATATCAAGCAGGTGAAAGACCGCGCCAGGGATGCTGGTATTGAGCTGGTCAACTACTCGGTGCTGGCCGATCTGCTTAAAGAGGGTGAGGCGCAGGAGCAGGAGATCGCCCGCGTCTGCCACGAGGTCGACATCGCGGCCGAGCTGGGCCTGCCCCGCATGCGCCACGACATCTCGGCCTTCCGCAGACCGCTTGACCAGAACACGCTCAAGGATTTTGATGCCCTGCTGCCCACCATGATCGACGCCGCCCGGCGCATCAGCGAGCATGGCCGCAAGCGCGGCGTCAAGACCCTGATCGAGAACCACGGGTTCTTTGTCAATGGCAGCGACCGGGTGGAGCGCGTGCTCAACGGGGTGGACAGCGACAACTATGGCCTGCTGCTGGACACCGGCAACATCATCTGCGTGGATGAGGACCCCGCGGTGGCGGCAGCGCAGCTGGCCCACCGCTGCGAAATGGTGCATCTGAAGGACTTCTATGTGCGCTACCGCGATCCGGGCGACTCGACACAGTTTGACTGCGGCGGCAGCTGGTTTAGGTCCCGCGGCGGCAAGTACCTGCGCGGGGCTATCCTGGGCCAGGGCGATCTGGATGTCTGGGCCGCCATGAAAGCGCTGAAATCTGTGGGCTATGACGGGCCGATCGTCATAGAGTTTGAGGGCATGGAAGACGCGCAGTACGCCACCGCCGTCAGCCTGCAAAACGCCCGCAGGATATGGGATGAGGTCTGAGCAGCCACAAGCTCAGGAGCTCAAGGCCGTTGTTGTCGGCACCCTGTTTCGCAACCCTGAGAACGCCTGGTCGGTGGTGGAGGTGCGCTCAGACGGCGACGAGCTGACCATCGTGGGCAGCCTGCCGGAGCTAAGCCCGGGCGAAAGCTGCCTGTTCACCGGCCAGTGGACGGAGCATCCGCAGTATGGCCGCCAGTTCAAGGCCAGCAGCTGCAGCATCCAGACGCCTACCACCCTCAAGGGCATCGAGCGCTACCTGGGCTCGGGGCTGATCAAGGGCGTGGGCCCCAGCAC
>CAKTTM010000298.1 GCA_934615145.1 uncultured Clostridia bacterium
ACCGCCAGCTCGACTACGTGAAGAGCGCGCGCGCGCTGGGCGTGCCGAACCTGCAGATCATCCGGCGCCACATCCTCCAGTATGCGCACGATGTTGGTCATGTGAGAGGAGAAGGTGGAAAGCGATTGCTCGATGCTCTGCTCGTCACCAATATCGGCATAGACTTGATTGAAGACAGATGTCTCCGTGCCCAGATGGCCAGGCACATGTAGACCAGCCTGCGCCATCAGGCAGATCAGGCCAACGGTCTTGAGCGTCACCGTCTTGCCGCCGGTATTGGGGCCTGTGATCACCAGGGTGGTAAAGTCATCCCCCAGCCACAAATCGCAGGGCACCACGGCGTCCTTGTCGATCAAGGGATGGCGCACCTTGACAAAACGTATGAAGCCTTTGTCGTTCATTTTGGGCGGTATGGCCCGCATGTCCTGCGCCAGCAAGGCTTTTGCAAAGATAAAATCCAACTGGGCCAACAGCTCAATGTTGGCGGCAATGGCGTCCCCATTGGCAGCCACCTGGGCCGAAAAGTCTGCCAGGATGCGGTCGATCTCCAATTGTTCTTTGACCGACCACTGCTTGAGCTCATTGCCGGTCTCCACCACGGCCATGGGCTCAATGAACAGCGTGGCGCCGGAGGAGGACTGGTCATGCACCAGGCCCTGAACGAACTGCCTGTACTCCTGCCGAACAGGGATCACATAGCGGCCGTTGCGCAGGGTCACAATCGGCTCCTGCAAATACTTGGAGAAGCTGGCGCTCTGTATCATGCCACGTAGCTTCTCCTTCACCCGCTCGTTGCAAATGCGGATGTGCCGACGTATGTCGGCCAATTCCGGGCTGGCATTGTCAGCGATCTCTTCGTCTGAGATGATGGCGTCCTTGATCCTGCGCTCAAGCGGCGCGTTGGTCAGCAGCATGGAGGCCATGGCGCGCAGGATGGGGGTGTTTTCCTTATCAGTCACCAGCGCGCTGCGCGCTGAGGCCGCCGCGCGCAGACAATCCGCCACCTCCAGCAGGCTGCGCGGCGCCAATGTTGCCCCCTTGCCGGCCAGATGCAGCGCCTCTCGCACATCCTTAAAGGGCGACAGCGGATGGTCCCCGCGATAAGTCAGGATGCTGAGCGCCTCCTGCGTCTCCTCCTGAGCTTGCATGGCGCCAGACAGGCTGGCAAGCGGCTCAAGGGCCGAGCAGTGTTCCGCGCCGATCTCTGTGACAGCAAAGCCTGACAGCTGCTCGCGGATCTTCGTAAACTCAAGCACCCGAAGCGCCTTCTCCTTCATCAACGACATGCAGATCAGCTCCTTATACGACGCCCTCTTCAAAGCGTCCGGTAAAGTAGGGGATATCAAGCGGCGGCAGCTCTCTCTGGCCGCGCAGCAGGGCGGCATAGTAGCGCGTCACCGCCAGTGCCTCGTCAGCGCTCTCGACGCTGAAGTCCAGCAGCCAGTTGTTGCCGATGGCCTTGCGCGACAGGTGCAGTGGCCGATTGTGCATCAGTATATTCAGGCAGCCCTCCGGCAATCGGATCGGGCAGAGGGGAAAGGCTTCGCCCATGCGATCCACCAATGCCTGGCCTATGGTACCTTGACCGGCAGCACAGAGCCTGCAGGAGCGCTTGTCCCCATCCATGTCACGGTAGCTGCGCTCAGGGCAATGGTTAAGCAGCATCAGCCGCCCGCGACCATAGACAGGCAGCACCAGCCGCAGGATATCTTGCGGTAAGTCCTCGATCTCCTGCCTGCTGATCTCTCGCGAGAGTATCAGACTCTGGATGCCCTGCTCCCGCAGAAACATCAGGCTTTCTCTATTCCAAGCGGGAATCCCGCCGCCAGCCATGTATCCGTCAGACCAGGCAAGGTCAAGCTGTCCGACATTGTCCAGCATCACCGGGATGCCAAGAGTACTGAGCTGTGCATGCAGCGCCCGAAGAGTTCTGTCTTCAGTCTGCGGCGGCATGCAGAAGATCAGGCGCCCGTCAGCGCGCATGAATGGCTCAGGCAAAATGAGGGCCTCATAGTCCTGAGGGGAATAGAGTACATGGTTGGCGCCCGCTGCCAGCAAGGGATCGATCAGGGCCGGATCACTGGTGCGGGCGTAGAGCCTGGGATCAGATGGAGGAAGGCTTTCAAGTTCCGCCTTGGGTGTCGTACGCTGTAAGGCTTCATCGCGCCGCCATGCGCCTAAGCGCTGCTGCGTG
>CAKTTM010000299.1 GCA_934615145.1 uncultured Clostridia bacterium
GCTATGGCCGGGCCTTCAAGGCCATCCGCGAGGACGAGGTGGCGGCCGAGGCCATGGGCATCAACCTGGCCCGGCACAAGCAGTACAGCTTTGTGATCAGCAGCTTTTTCACAGCGGTGGCAGGCGGCATGCTGGCCATGTACATGCGCTCGATCGACTCGGGCACCTTCAAGGTGGCGCTGACCTACGATGTGCTGCTGATCATCGTCATTGGCGGCATCGGCTCAGTGACGGGCAGCGTGATTTCCGCCCTGCTGGTCACCGCCGCCAAGGAGTGGTGGCTGCGCTTTTTCGACCAGCCCCTGGTCATCCTGGGCTGGGAAGTGCCGCTGTTTCGCACCGGCTTTCGAATGGTCATCTTCTCCCTGCTGCTGATGGGCGTGGTGCTCTTTTATCAGCGCGGCCTGATGGGCCACAAGGAGTTTACATGGAATGCTTTCCTGCCCAGCCACTGGCGCAGGGGGAGGGAGGGCAAGCGCCGTGGCTGAGCATGTGCTGAAACTGGAAAACCTCTCCATGCAGTTTGGCGGCGTGCTGGCGGTCAGCAGCCTCAATCTGGATGTCTATCAGGATGAGATCGTGGCGCTGATCGGCCCCAATGGCGCGGGCAAGACCACCGCCTTTAACATGGTCACCGGCGTCTACCTGCCCACCAACGGCCGCATCAGCTTCAGGGGCAAGACGGTGGCCGAAGGCCATCCCCAGGGGCCGATGAAGAAGCTCTACTCCGGCCAGCACGCGGGCGAGTACACGCGCATCGTCAGCCACACGCCCGACCGCATCACGGCCATGGGCATCGCCCGTACCTTTCAAAATATCAGGCTCTTTAAGGAAATGACAGTCTTTGACAATGTGCTGGTGGCCACCCACATGCATGTCAAGGCCGGCCTCTTTGCCTCGGCGCTTGGCCTGGCCCAGGCGGAGGAGAAACGCATGCGCGAGGAGGCCGATAAGCTGATCGACCTGATGGGCCTG
The DNA here is from genome assembly GCA_934615145.1 of uncultured Clostridia bacterium. GTDB lineage: Bacteria > Bacillota > Clostridia > Christensenellales > Aristaeellaceae > UBA1038. Next base: position 976 of record CAKTTM010000299.1, read on the forward strand.
GGCCCGCAGAAGAACGAGCTGGCCGGCTCCCTGCCCTATGGCAAGCAGCGGCACCTGGAGATATTGCGCGCCCTGGCCACCCGGCCGCAGCTGCTGCTGTTGGATGAGCCTGCCGCCGGCATGAACCCACAGGAGACAGATGAGCTCAGCGCCTTCATCTACCGCGCGCGCGAGGCGCTCAAGCTCACCGTGCTGCTGATCGAGCACCACATGGATCTGGTGATGGACATCTCCGATCGCATCTATGTCATCGACTTTGGCCGCCTGATCGCGCAGGGCAGCCCGACTGAGATACAGGACAATCCCGATGTCATCGCAGCCTATCTGGGGGTGGAGGAGCTATGAGCCTGCTTACAGTCAAGGATCTGCATGTTAGCTACGGGGGCATCCGTGCCCTCAAGGGCATCAGCTTTAGCGTGGACGAGGGCCAGATCGTCACCCTCATCGGCGCCAATGGCGCGGGCAAGTCCACCACGCTGCGCAGCATCGCGGGCCTGGTGCCCACGCGCTCGGGCAGCGTCAGCTACGCCGGGCAAGTCATCACCGGCATGGAGACGCAGAAGATCGTGGGCCTGGGCATCGCCATGGTACCCGAAGGCCGCCGGGTCTTCCCGGATCTGACAGTGCTGGAAAACCTGCGCATCGGCGCCTGGCTGCAAAAGGACGAGGCCCAGATCAAAGAGGGCATCGAGCATGTCTACAGTGTCTTCCCCCGCCTCAAAGAGCGCAGCTGGCAGGCGGCGGGCACCCTGTCCGGCGGCGAGCAGCAGATGCTGGCAGTGGGCCGCGCGCTGATGGCCAAGCCCAAACTGCTGATGATGGATGAGCCCTCGCTGGGCCTGGCGCCGCTGATCGTCAAGGAGATATTCTCCATCATCCTGCGCCTGCGCGATGAGGGCATGACTATCCTATTGATCGAACAGAACGCCAACGCCGCGCTGCGCGCGGCCGACTATGGCTATGTGCTCTCCACCGGCGACATCACGCTGCAGGGCAGCGGCGAAGAGCTGCTCAGCTCCCAGGCTGTGCGCGACGCCTATCTGGGCAGCGCGCGCAAAAAGGCACACAGCGCCATCAGCCCTGGCTGATGCACTGACAGACAGAACAAGGCTCCTCCAGCTTTTGCCGGAGGAGCCTCAGCCCATCGAAAAACTGAGGTTTTTCGATGGTTAGGCTCTCGGCCCTCCGCCTGTCGCTTCGCTCCCGGGCGGCGG
>CAKTTM010000300.1 GCA_934615145.1 uncultured Clostridia bacterium
CCGGCGTCTTGCAGCAGCAGCAGCGCACGGGTCTCGTTGGCGGGGTCGTTGGTGACGGCGATCTTGTCGCCCTCGGCCAGATCATCCAGGCTGCTCTTGGTGCCGGCGTAGAGGCCATAGGGCTCGTAGTGCACGGGGATGACGGCGGCTAGCTGATCAGCTTCGCCCGCGTCGACATTATAGGCGTTGAGGTAGGGCAGGTGCTGGAAGTAGTTGGCGTCAAGCTCGCCCGCGGCGGTGGCGGGGTTGGGGATGGGGTAGTCGGTGAACACCTTGATCTCCAGATCAAAGCCCAGAGCCTTGAGGTCATCTACGATCTGCTCCAGCACCAGCGCGTGCGGGGTGGGGGTGGCGCCGATGACGACCTTCTTGTTTTCGGCCAGGCTGACGGCCAGCGACAGGGTGAGGACAAGGGCGAGAACCAATGCGACTAACTTTTTCATGGGGTACTCCTTTCGTGGTAAGCGCTCAGCGCTTCCTGTGGTCGATTCTTTTGGTGACCTGATTGCCAAATACCGTGATGATCTGTACCAGGATGACCAGCAGCACAGAGGCGGCATACATGATGTCCATCTTGCGCTGGTTAAGCCCCTTGGTGATGGCGATGGAACCCAGTCCCCCGCCGCCGGCGGCCGACGCCATGGCGCTGTAGCCCAGGATGGTCACCATGCAGATGGCCGCGCCATTGACCAGGCTGGGCAGGGCCTCGGGGATCAGCACCTTGAAGATGATCTGCCAGGTGGTGGAGCCCATGGACTGCGCCGCTTCGATCACGCCGCGGTCCACTTCATTCAGGCTGCCCTCCACCATGCGGGCAACGAAGGGAAAGGCGCTGATGACCAGGGGGAAGATCAGGCTGCGGGTGCCGATGCCTGTGCCCATGACCAGGCGGGTGATAGGGATCAGCATGGCCAGCAGGATGATGAAGGGGATGGAGCGCAGGAAGTTGATGATAACCCCCAGCACGGCGTTGAGCCGCGGTCTGGGCAGTATGTGATCCCGGCCGGTGATCACAAACAACACGCCCAGCGGCATACCGATGAGATAGGCAAGGAGGGTCGAGGGGATGGTCATGTAGAGCGTATCATTGATGCCGCCTATCAGCAGCGTGGCCCACTGTGCCTGACTCATGGATTGATCACCTCCTTGGCAGGAATGCCCTGATCGTTGAGATAACTTAGCAGCGCGGCCTTCTCATCGGGGTTCTCCGGGCTTCGGATCAGCATCTGGCCGTAGCTCTTGCCGCCAATGTTTTTCATGTCGGCGGAAAGTATGTTGACCATGATGCCATGCTCCCGGATGAGGGTGGCGATGATGGGCTTGTCCACCGAGGAGCCATCAAACACCAGGCGGATCGCTGGGACATCAGGTTCGTCCTGGGGTGTCTGGGGCGCTGCGCCAAAGAGCCTGCGCCCGGCCTCCGAGCGAGTATGCATGAAGACCTCGTCCACCGTGCCCTCTTCGGCGATCCGTCCGCCATCCAGGATGGTGACCTTGTGGCAGATCTGCCGGATCACCGCCATCTCGTGGGTGATGAGGATGATGGTGATGCCCAGGCGCCGGTTGATGTCCTGCAGCAGGCTCAGGATCGACTGCGTGGTCATGGGGTCCAGGGCGCTGGTGGCCTCGTCGCAGAGCAGCACTTCCGGTTCGCTGGCCAGGGCCCTGGCGATGGCGACCCTTTGGCGCTGACCGCCAGAGAGTTGGGCAGGGTAGGCGTTGATGCGGTCTTCCAGGCCCACGATGGCCAGCAGCTCGCGCACGCGCTGGTTGGCTTGCTTGCGCGGCACGCCCGCGATCTCCAGGGGGTAGCGCACATTTTCACCCAGGGTGCGCTGCATGAGGAGGTTGAACTGCTGGAATATCATGCTCACCTTGCGTCGGACGGCCAGGAGCTCACTGGTGTCCATCTGCAAGATGTCCTGCCCTCGAAAGAGGATTTGCCCGGCATTGGGGCTGTCCAGGCGGTTGATGCAGCGTATCAGGGTGGATTTGCCCGCGCCGCTCATGCCGATCACGCCATAGATCTCGCCCTTGTGGACATTCAGGTCGATGTTGTCAAGCGCAACGACCTCGCCGTCGGGCGTCTGGTACACCTTGCTGAGGCCTCTGATCTCGATGAGGGGCTGCTGCGTCAAAATTGGTCTCCTTCCAAACATCTGCA
>CAKTTM010000301.1 GCA_934615145.1 uncultured Clostridia bacterium
CCATTACATAGCCTTCCAGGTCCTGCGCCATGACCCTGAGCCAGCCGCCCTCAAGCTCTTCGAGCACCAGCAGCTGCTGCCCGTAGAAGAGCTGGTAGAGCACCGGGCTGCTCAGCGAGGGCTGTTCGCGCAGGTTCAGGGATGAGTTTCGCGCCACCCCTGTGACGCTGACGATGCGCTGACCCGGTTCCGGGGTCTGCTGCGGCAGCGGAACCAGCGTGGGCCGCGGCGTCGCTGTAGGCTTTGGTCCTGGCGTTGTCAGGAAGCTGGGCGCCAGCATCTGCCGGGCTGTAGGCTGCGTTTCATACTGAGCCAACTCAGTGCCCGGATAGTAGAAGGCGAGTATCTGCTGATGGTTCCATCCATAGGTCTTGGCCATCCACTCAGCGCCCCGCTGGCTCATGCCAACGCCGTGACCATAGCGGCGGCTTTCGAGGATGAACTGCCTGTCATTCTCCACCACGCTGACGATCTCATTGTCCTTGGCGTTGATGGACAGGCCCAGCGCCTGTTCCAGCGCCGTAAAGATGGGCAGCTCCGCCTGCACTGGCTTTGCGATGTCCTGCCAGTGGCCCCAGTTGATATCCCCTGGCGCGGCGCTTGTCACCGCAGCCGGCTCGGGCGAGGCCGACACCGAGAACAGATTGGCCTCTCCCTCAGGCTCAGCGGGCTTGCGCGTGCTGATCAGCAGATCAAAGCGCAGCCCTGTCATCAGCAGTGAAGGCGCATCAAAGCGCGGCTTGACAGCCTCCAGGCCAATAATCTCACGGATCTTGACAGCGTTAGGGTCTGGGGTAAGGCCCATGGACTGCAGCTGAGGCAGCAGGCCCTGGTGCAGCATGTTATCCAATGCCTGCTCCGCGGTGCTTTGTGGCGCCCAGAGCTTATTGATGGCAAAGCTGCGCATCTGGCTGGCCGGGTTCTCGATGTCATAGGGGTCGGGTGCCAGGCGAGTATAGGGCAGGCGTTCTCTTCCCCAGGCGTTGAAGGCGGTCTCCGTTTGCCCACCATTGCTGGCGCTGTAATAGGTCTGTGCCAGCTCGCCTTTGTATTTCAAGGCCTGGCCTGCTGTTTCACGAACGGCGCGCAACGCATTGACATGATCGCTGCCCAGGCCGCGATAGACCTGATCCATTGTACTGTCATAGACATCGAAGTCGCGTTCGCTACGCAGGCTTCTGAGCGCGTAGCCGCGTGCCGTCACCGCCTGAGCCTTCAGCGCCTCCAGCGGGAAACTGTCCGCCATCTCATAGGGCACAACGCCCTTGAGGTAGTCCTCAATGCCAATATGCAGGATGGCCTGAAGCTGCCCATCCTCGATGTTCAGGCGCAGGTCACCTTCATATAGATTGAGCCCGCCATCCAACCTCAGGCCATTCTCGCTGCCTTGAGCGGCGCCATAACGCCTGAGCTGTATAGTGGGCCCGGCCCGATAGATTAGTCCCTCATAGTAGACCATCAGACTGGCCTGCTGGGCCAGTATTTTGAGGCTTGATCCCCTTTGAAAGGACAGCGTGTCGTTAAGCAGATAGCTGCCATAGATGCCCACTTCAATCTGTGTGGCGCCCTGCGGCAGGCTGAGCTTGACGCGGATGCTGCCCGTCTCAGGCTTGGCGGCCAAAGCCACCTGCGATAAGAGCAGCAGCGCCAGCAGGCAGGCGGCCAGTCGTCTGATCACGAGGCCTTGAGCCCCATGACCACCCAGCAGCCCAGCCGGGATTGCCTGATGGTGACATCAACAAAGCCCTCACGCTCCAAGGCATGCAGCAGCTCATCCCGGTCCATGTTCAGCGGTCTGCCGGCTTTCAGGCAGGGCAGCGTCAACAGGCGGCCAAAGGGCAGACCGCTTGCCACGCAGAGCATCTTGCCGCCCGGTTTTAGTACGCGCAGCACCTCTCGGGACAGCTCCAGCGGCTCAATGTGGCTGGGCAGCTGACGGGTCAGCAGCACCCGGTCAAAAGAGGCATCCTGCCAAGGGATCTGAACCCCCGCGGCGTACATGACCTCTCCCCCATCCAGTGACTCTCGCAGGGCCTGCGCCTGCAAAGGATCGTGGCACATGCCGCAGGCGCGCAGCTTGTGATGCGCGGTGAAGTGTGCCAGCAGATGTCCCTGACCGCAGGACAGATCCAGCACCGCCTGATGA
>CAKTTM010000302.1 GCA_934615145.1 uncultured Clostridia bacterium
GTCCTGGGCCGCGGCCATGGCCTGCTTGAGCCCGGCTCTTCCCTGGCCGTCCAACAGCGTCATCAGGCTCTGCATCATCTGGCCGCTCTGCGCCTCATACTCTACGCGGTGAAAATGGCCACTGCTCTGCTCATCAAAGCTGATCAGGTAGCTGTAGCCCTCGGTCTTCTCCATCACCAGCAGGCCATGGATCTGCGCCTCAGGTACGCTGCTCAGCACCGCCTGGCGCACCGCCTCCTGGCCGACTGCCACGCTCTTGCCGGGCTTCACCTGCTCAGCGGTGGTCAGCAGCTGCTTGAAGCCGGCGCTGTCCTGAAATATCTGTACCTCGTAGCGCAGCGCCTTGGCCTGATCATGGAAGAGGAAGGTATAGATGCCCCCCTCCTCCTCCACGCTTTGGGGCATGGCGGCCGCCGGCACATACAGCGCCGCGTTGCGCCAGGCCCTGGCCAGCGATTCACCGCGGACCTGGGGCACCAGCCCCAGCCAGATGATCAGCGCCAGCAGCGCCGCCCCTATCCTCTTCATACTTTCTCTCCCCCTGTCAGGGCGTGGTCTTCCTGTGCAAACTCCAGCTCAAAGCTGGTGCCTTCGTTTGGCTGACTGCTGACCCGCATCGTGATGCCGTACATCGCGGTGATGTTGGCCACGATCGACAGCCCCAGGCCCGTGCCGCCCAGGTTGCGGCTGCGGGACTTGTCAGCCCGGTAGAACTTCTCAAAGATGTGCGGCAGATGCTCCTGGTCGATGCCGATGCCGTCATCGCGCACCCTCAGATGTCTGTCCCCCATGCGCACCCACACATGCCCACCCTGCCTGCCATAGCGGATGGCATTGCTCATCAGGTTGCGCAGCAGCTCCCACATATGCTGCTCCACCGCCTGCACGAGCATCTGGCCGCTTAGCTGAATGCTGATCTGCTTTTCAGCGGCCTGGGGACCCAGCGACTGGGCCACTTCCTGGGCGACCTCATGCAGGGGCACTTCCATCATGTCCTCCTGCGAGGGATGCCCGCTTTTTTGCAGCATCAGGATGTTGTTGATGATGCTCATCATCCGCTGGCTCTCCTTGAGGATGTAGCCCAGGTACTCCTGTCGCTCCGCCAGGGGCAGATCGGGCTCTTCGTAGAGCATCTGAGCAAAGCCATAGGCGCTGGTCAGTGGGCTCTTGAGTTCGTGGGAGGTGTTGTCCACAAAGTTGCGCTGCATGTCGCGCGCCTCGCTGATTTGCTTCAGGTCATCGCGCATGCGGGTGATCAGGTAGCTGATGTTCTCCATCGCCGGGCGCAATTCATCAAAATAGTCGGCGCTGTCCAGCTGCTCGCGCTGCACCGCGCCTTCCAGCAGGGCGCCCACCTGCTCGAGCTGCCGTATCATCCTGCTGCTGGCTGGGTAGAGCACCCGGTGGGAGATCAGCATCAGGATGATGAACAGCAGCACCAGCCCCGGCACATAAAAGGTGAGCAGCAGGCGTATCTCCTCAATGGGCTGGCTCAGGTGCAGCACCAGCCGCTCATCCAGCAGCATGGCCGCCGTGATAGAGGGCGTGATGATGCCCGGCTGCCAGTCGATGGCCTCCCCGATTTGGCCATCCAGGGCCCTGATCACCTCCGGCCGCTGCAGCAGGGCCTGTCGGCCAGTATGATGCCCTGGGGCATCAGGAAGGTCACCCGCAAGGGTGGGGCGCTGGCGGCAATGCGGTCGGCCAGGCTCTGCAGGTTGCCGCTGGCCTCCAGCGTCCAGGAGGAGGCGGTGTGCAGGATGGCCTTCAGGCTGCCCTGGTCGCCCACGATGGCGTTTCGCGTCATCAGCGCCACTAAGACCAGCACCAGCAGCGTGGCAAAGGCATTGCCTATCCAGTAGGAGCGTCTGAGCAGCCTGCGCATCCCTTACTCACCCGTCAGCAGCCGATAGCCGCTGCCGTGCACAGTCTGTATGAAGCGTGGCTTGCTGGCATCGTCGCCCAGCTTCTTGCGCAGGGAACGGATGTGAAAGTCCACCGTGCGGGTGCTGTCGGTCTGGGATTCAAAGCCCCAGACATCGCGCAGCAGCTGATCGCGCGTGACCAGTTTGCCGGCGTGGCGCATCATGTAGTGTACCAG
>CAKTTM010000303.1 GCA_934615145.1 uncultured Clostridia bacterium
GTGCCGCCGATCAGCACGCCTTCTTTTGTTTTGAGGATGATCTGTCCCCGGCCAAACTGCGCGCTGTCCAGCGCCGGCTCCACCTGGTGGCCGCGGGCGGCCAGCTGCAAGGCGATCTGGTTGCTGAAGCTGTGCTCCACCAGGAAGCGCTTGTCGCGCATCCACTGCCAGCGCGGCGCGTCCAGCGCCTGCTGGGGGTTCATGTGAAAGTCGATTAGGTTCTGCACCACCTGCACATGGCCCTGCGGCTGCATGTAGCCGCCCATCACGCCAAAGGGGCCAAGGGCTTGGCCATCTTTCAAGAGGAAGCCGGGGATGATGGTGTGATAGCTCTTCTTGCGCGGGGCCAGGGCGTTGTGATGCGCTGGATCCAGCGAGAAATCGCGCCCGCGGTTCTGCAGCGCGATGCCTGTCTCCCTGACCACCACGCCCGAGCCAAAGCCCATATAGTTGCTCTGTATGTAGCTGACCATGTTGCCCTCGCCGTCGGCGGTGCACAGGTAGACCGTGCCGCTGCCCCTGGGCTGGCCCGCGCTGGGCAGCGCGGCCTGATCGCTTATCAGCCCGGCGCGCTGCCTGCCGTAGTCCGAGCTCAGCAGCATCTGGGCGCTGACCGCCATGCGGCTGGGGTCGGTCACATAGTGCTTGCCATCGGCAAAGGCCAGCTTCATGGCCTCCCACTGCAGGTGGTAGCTGTGGGCACTGTCCCGCTGGATGAACTCAAAGTTTTTGAGGATGTTCAGCGCCATCAGGGCCACAATGCCCTGGCCGTTGGGCGGTATCTCGCAGACCTCGTAGCCCCGATAATCCAGCCGCAGCGGCTCGACCCAGCTGACATCGTAGTCCTCAAAGTCCGCCCTGCTAAACCAGCCGCCATACTGATCGCTGTCGCGGATGATGCGCTCCATCAGCTCGCCGCGGTAGAAGGCCTCGGCGCCGGAGTCCGCGATCAGCTGCAGGCTGCGCGCGTGGTGGGGCAGTCTGACCACCTGGCCCACTGTCGGCACCTCGCCGCCGGGCAGGAAGGTGTCAAACCAGTTGTCAAAGACCGCCTCGCCCTTGAGCGGGGCGTATTTGCGGGCGGCCAGCTGCCACATGCGCGCCAAGTTGGGGCCCAGGGGATAGCCATCGCGGGCGTAGTCGATGGCGGGCGCCATACTCTGGCTCAGACCCAGGCGGCCAAAGCGCTGGCTCAGCGCCGCCCAGGCCTTGGGCGCGCCGGGCACCATGGTGGGCGTCCAGCCCAGGGTGGGCATTTCGCCATCCTTGGCGTCCTTGGCCAGCACCTTGTCGATGCTGATATTCTGCGGCGCCCAGCCGCTGGCGTTGAGGCCATAGAGCCGCTTGTCCTTCTCGATCCACACCAGGGCAAAGGCGTCGCTGCCAATGCCATTGGCGGTGGGCTCCACCACTGTCAGCGCCGTGGCCGCCGCCACCGCCGCGTCCACGGCGTTGCCGCCCTGGCGCAGTATCGCAAGTCCCGCTGCCGCGCCCTGCGGGCTGCCGGTGGCCACCATGCCGCCGCGGGCATAGATCGGGTAGCGGAGGGAGGGACAGGGCACAAAGCCCGGATCAAAGCGCATCATCAGTCTTCTCCTTTGGGTTCGATCTGCCAGGCAGCCATTTGTCTGCGATATTATGCATCCTACAGGTGACATCATGCAGTATAGCCCATCGGTGTCAAAGGGGCAAGCCTCAGACGATTGACAGGCGCCAAGCAGGGGGCTATGATGTGGGGCGGTGCTTGGCGGGCGGGGAAGCCACCGCCGGGGAGGAGGAGCGAGCTTGAATATTTATCTGGATATATTCCTGACCTTTGCCAGGGTGGGCGGGCTGACCTTTGGCGGCGGCTATGCCATGCTGCCCATCTTGCAAAAAGAGGTCGTGGACAAGCGCGGCTGGGTCAGCGAGGCCGATGTGATGGACTACTACGCCATCAGCCAGTGCCTGCCGGGCATCATCGCGGTCAACACCTCGCTGTTCATCGGCAACAAGGTCAAGGGCGCCAAGGGGAGCATCGCGGCCGCCTTGGGCGTCGTCTTCCCCTCGCTGGTCATCATCATGATCATCGCGGCCTTCATC
>CAKTTM010000304.1 GCA_934615145.1 uncultured Clostridia bacterium
GGCGTACAGATCGCCGGCATCCGCCTGGTGATGGATGTGGCGCAGTACCAGGCCGTGGCAGAGCAGAGCATGGCCGGCACACCGCTGGCGCAGGCTGCTGGCCCCATGCTGCAGAACTTGCTGGGCTCGATGCAGGGGGGGATCTCCACATCCTTTGCAGACCCGCGCAATGGCACCATCGATAGCCTGCAATTCGTGCTGATGGGCGACGGCATCCCTGAGAAGGAGAAACCGCCTATGCCGCAGACCCAGACCCAGGAAGAGCCCCAAGGCATCTTGAATCGCTTCCTGGCACTCTTTGGTATGTAAATTTTAGCTCAGGCAAGTTTCATGCTCGCTCCCTCGTTGTATGATCATGACACGAGGGAGTGTTTTGTTGAAAGGGGGAGCCTATGGCGCGAGGGGATAACACCGCCCAGGACTTTGAGCTGGCCGTCGCCCCCTACGAGCGGCAGATCTACTTTGTCTGCTTGCGCATGATGGGTAATCCTCAGGACGCCCAGGACTGTGCGCAGGAGGCGATGCTCAAGGCCTACCGGGCCTTTGGTAGCTTTCGGGGTGAGGCCAAGCTGAGCACCTGGCTGTACACCATAGCCACCCGCTGCTGCACTGACATGCTGCGCAAGCGGCATGAGCCGATATCGCTCGATCAGCTGCGCGAGGATGGCTACGAGCCTGAGAGCGACCAGCCCTCGGCCTACCTGCAGCTGGAGTGGGCGGAGCGCAAGCGGCTGCTGCACGAGGCGCTGGGTCAGCTGCCCTGGGAGCAGCGGCAGGCCCTGGTGCTGTGCGACCTGCAGGGCTTAAGTTACGAGGAGGCGGCGCAGGCGCTGGATTGCCCGCTGGGCACGGTCAAGAGCCGTATCAACCGCGCGCGCGGCGCGCTGAAGCGATTATTGACCAAACATGCGGAACTTTTTGTTGATCAGTCCCGTCTGAATGCTGAGAGGAGGGAAGACAAATGACCTGTGAACAATTCTCATCCCTTCTCCAGGACTATCTGGAGGGAAGCCTGAGCGAGCACGACAGGGCCATGGTGGACGCGCACCTGGCCGACTGTGCCCAGTGCAGGCTGCAGCTCCAGATCAGGCAGGACTGCCAGCGGCTGGATGAGCACAGCGAGGTACCCGCGAGCTTTTCATCCTCCTGGCGGGCAGCCATCAAGAAGGAGGAAGAAAGCATGCAGGACAATCAAACACCCGGCAGGCAGACAGCCAGGCCCGCCTTCAAGTTCAGGCGATGGATGGCGGTGGCCGCAGCCCTGGTCTTCGTGGTAGGTGGCACGCTGCTGATGAAGAACCCGCGCCAGGCAGCGACTGACGCATCGACGCCCTACGGCCTGGGCAGCAATTACGCCCCGCCCGTGGCGGAGCAGAGCATGGCCAGAGAGGCCGGCACCATGTACGACATGGCGGCGGAACCCATGGCACCCCAGGCAGCCAAGGCCGCAAGCCCTGCCAAGATCATCCGGACGGTCAGCCTGGGGCTGGTCAGCCGCGACTTTGAGCAGGATCTGGCGCGGCTGCAGGCGCTGCTGGCCCAGCAGGGCGGCTATGTGGAGTATTCGGACATCAGCGCCGACAGGGGCGTTCGGCGCTACGCCAGCCTGACCCTCAGGGTACCCAAGGACAATCTGGACAGCTTCCTGGAGGAGACCAGCGGCGTGGGCCGCAGGCTGTCGATGACACAGTCTCAGGAGGATGTCAGCGAGCAATACCTGGACATGGACACCCGGCTGGCCACGCAAAAGACCAAGATGACCAGGCTGCAGGAGCTGCTTGGCAAGGCCATGAAGGTGGAGGATGTGCTGGCCATCGAGCGCGAGATCGCCGATACCCAGTACCAGATCGACAGCCTGACTGGCAGCCTGCGCGGCATTGACGCCAAGGTGGACTACGCCAAGGTCAGCGTCAGCCTGAGCGAGGAATCGGTCAGCGAAGAGCAGCCGGCCAGAACCCTGTGGGACCGCATCCGCCTGGCAGTATCCGACGCCTGGTACCAGGCCAAAGCCTTCCTCAGCGACATGCTCATCTTTGTCATCGTCGTTCTGCCCTATGT
>CAKTTM010000305.1 GCA_934615145.1 uncultured Clostridia bacterium
GCCCTGCCGAGAAGGCGGCGATCACCGCCTCCTTGTCCGCCTGCGGCTGACTGCCATAGGTCAGCCCCAGGCGCAGGCTCTTCAGCGGGCCTTGGCGCAGCTGATCATACATGGCCTGGGCGTCCTTGGCCTCTATCTGCTCGCTTTCCTCCACCAAGGGGCAGACCAGATAGCTCTGCTCGCCCTGGGCTGCCTTGTCGATGATGAAGCGATACATTTGGGCGCGCTTGTCCTCCGGCACGATGCGCGTCTTGACCGGCCGGCGTCCGGGCGGCATCTGATCGATGACGGAGACCTCCAGATCGCCATAGAGTATCAGGGCCAGCGTGCGCGGAATGGGGGTGGCCGACATCACCAGCACATGGGGCGGCTGGTCACCCTCGGCCTTCAGGCTCAGGCGCTGGCGCTGGCGCACGCCAAAACGGTGCTGCTCATCGGTGATGACCAGGCCAAGGTCCCGATAGGCCACCCCTTGGCTGAACAGCGCCTGGGTACCGATGACAAGCGGCCAATCCCCCTGCGCGATGTGTTCCAGCGCCTCCCGCCGCTCCGCCGCCTTCATGCTGCCCAGCAGCAGGCCGCTGCCTATCCCCAGGGGCGCCAAGATACGCCTGGCGCTCTCCAGATGCTGGCGTGCCAGTATCTCGGTGGGCACCATCAGCGCGGTCTGATAGCCCTGGGCCGCCATCACGGCCGCCGCCAGAAAGGCAATGGCCGTCTTGCCGCTGCCCACATCGCCCTGCACCAGGCGGCGCATGGCCACGCCGCTGGCCAGATCGCGCAGTATCTCGTCCTGCACCTTGCGCTGGGCGCTGGTGGGCTCAAAGCCGGTCTGCTGCCAGAAGCGGCGCGGCAGATCCTGATCCGCTTTGACTGCTCTACCCTGCTGGCCGCTGCCGCGCACCGCGCGCAGAGCCAGCTGGTAGAGCAGCAGGTTTTCAAAGCCGATGCGGCGCTTGGCCATCGCCAGCGCCTGCGCGCTCTCAGGCTGATGCGCCTGGCACAGGGCAAAGGCCAGATCGCAGAGCTGATGGCGCTGTCGGAAGGGCTGGGGCAGTGTCTCCGGGCAGATCGCCTCTATCTGCGCCAGCAGCTGGGCGACATAGCCCGCCAGCACCTTGCCCTGCACGATGCCGATGGGGTTATAGACCGGGAGGATGCCCTGCTGCAGCACCTTTTGAGGGTTCTGCATCGACAGATGGCCGCGGTAGAGCTGCGCCCTGCCATAGAGCAGCAGCTCCTGCCCCGCCTGATAGGCATTGGCCTGCCAGGGTTGATTGAACCATATCAGGCGGATCTGGCCGCTCTCATCCTCGCCCAGCGCGCGCACGATGCTCAGGCCACGGACATACTGTATCCGCGGCCTGTCCAGGATGCGCAGCTGAAGGCAGGCCATCTGCCCAGGCTTCAGCGCTGCTGCCTGCGCCAGCTGCGTGGTATCGCGGTAGCCGCTGGGCAGCTGCCAGAGCAGCTGCGAGGCGTTACTGATGCCTGCCTCCTGCAATGCCTTGAGCCGCTTTGGCCCCAGGCCCTTGATGTCCTTTAGTTCCACACTTGATCCCCTTGCCCCATGTCTGCTGATATGAAAGGGGCCGGTCAACCGCTGTCTCAGCGCTTCCCGGCCCGCTATGATACCCGGCTTGTCCCGCCCTTACTCGACCGAGAGCAGGTAGTAGTACAGCGGCTGGCCGCCGGCGTGTACCTCCACATCGCACATGGGGTAAAGCTCGGCGATCATGGCGCCCAGGGCCTGGGCGTCCTCTTCTTTGGTGTCGGCGCCGTAGTAGACGGTGATCAGGCCATCATCATCGGTCACGATGTCCTTCATCAGCTGAAGTGCCGTGTCCACGATGGAGCCGTTGTTGACCGTCACCTGGCCGTTGTTGAGGCCAATGATGCTGCCTTCCTTGATGTGCATGTCGCCGATATCGGTGTCGCGCACCGCATAGGTGATGGTGCCCGTGCGCACGCGCTCGGAGGCCTCGTTCATGCGCCGCTCGGTCTCTTCCTTGGGAAAGTCCGGCTGGAAGGCGACCACCGCCGCAATGCCC
>CAKTTM010000306.1 GCA_934615145.1 uncultured Clostridia bacterium
GGGCCTCGAGCGGGACCTGCCCATCTGCAAGGTCAATGACGAGCTGTCCATCGCCGCCTTTGTGATATTTGGCGATGTGGAGCTGACCATGGCCTGCGCGCGCGACTTGCTCAAAATCGCGCCCGAGCACGATGTGCTGATCACTGCCGAAAGCAAGGGCATCCCCCTGGTCTATGAGATGGCGCGTCAGCATGGCGAGAACCGCTACCTCATCGCCCGCAAGGCCCCCAAGCTGTATATGAAGAATGTATTCTCCATCGAGGTGACCTCCATCACCACCGTCAACCGGCAGATGCTCTTCATCGATCAGAACGACGCCGATTTCATGCGCGGCAAGCGTGTGCTGATCGTGGACGATGTCATCTCCACCGGCGAATCGCTCAAGGCGGTGGAAAAGCTGGTTAGCTACGCCGGCGGCGAGGTGATCGGCAAGATGGCCATCCTGGCCGAAGGCGCTGCCAAGGACCGTGACGACATTCTCTTCCTGGAGCCGCTGCCGCTGTTCAACGCGGACGGCACACAGAAGACCTGAGGGCACTCCCTCCATCCCTCAGCCAAGGCGCTGGGGGATTCATCATGGACAGAAAGTGAGCACAGGCGTGAACGATACCATCATTATTCTGGACTTTGGCGGCCAATACACCCAGCTGATCGCGCGCAGGGTGCGGCAGCTCAAGGTGCTCTCCCGGGTGCTGCCTTATAACACTACGGCGGAGGAAATACGCGCCCAGGCACCACAGGGAATCATACTCTCCGGCGGCCCCGCCAGTGTGCTGGCGGCGGACGCGCCGCGCTGTGATCCTCAAATCTTTGAGCTGGGGATACCGGTGCTGGGCATCTGCTATGGCATGCAGCTGATGGCCACGATGTTGGGGGGACAGGTCAGCGCCGCGCAAAAGCGCGAATACGGCCTGCAGGATGTCAAGCTCAATACCGACTCCGTTATTTTTTCTGGCCATGTCAGCCCGCAGGCGGCCTGGATGAGCCATACTTACCAAGTGTCTGCGCTGCCGGCAGGCTTTGAGGGCATCGCCGCCACCGATACTTGCCCCTATGCCGCCATGATGGATGGCGGACGCAAGCTCTACGGCCTGCAGTTTCACCCCGAGGTGACGCACAGCCAGGGCGGCATGGCCATGCTGAAGGCCTTTCTCTACGACATCTGTGGCTGCGCAGGGGATTGGCAGATGGCCGACTTCGCCCGCCATGCGATTGAACAGATAAAGACCGAAGTCGGAAATGGCACCGTGCTGCTGGGTCTCTCTGGCGGTGTGGACAGCTCGGTGGTGGCGGCCCTGCTCTACCAGGCCATTGGCGACAGGCTGCACTGCGTCTTTGTCGATCATGGCTTCATGCGCAAGGATGAGCCGGAAATGGTGAAGGAAGTCTTCAGCCGCACTTTCCCGGTGTCGCTGGTGGCGGTGGATGCCAGGCAGCGCTTCATGGGCAAACTTGCCGGCGTGACTGATCCGGAGCGCAAGCGCAAGATCATCGGCGCTGAGTTCATTGCCGTCTTCCGTGATGAAGCGGCAAAGTTGGGTCATCTGGATCATTTCGCCCAGGGCACCATCTATCCGGATGTGATCGAGTCGGGCGCGGCCCCTGGGTCCACCGTCATTAAGAGCCACCACAATGTGGGCGGTCTGCCCAAGGAACTGGGCTTCACCAGCCTGATTGAGCCGCTGCGCATGCTCTTTAAGGATGAGGTGCGCCAGCTGGGCCTGGTGCTGGGCCTGCCTGCTGAGATGGTCAACCGCCAGCCCTTTCCGGGCCCGGGACTTGCCATCCGCGTGATTGGCGAGTTGACCGAGGAAAAGCTGCAGCTGGTGCGCGACAGCGACGCCATCCTGCGCGAAGAGATCGCCCTGGCTGGCCTGGATCAAGACATCAATCAGTACTTTACGGTGCTCTCCGGCGTCCGTTCTGTCGGTGTCATGGGCGATGAGCGCAGCTACGACCACGCCATTGCCATCCGCGCCGTCACCACCGACGACTTCATGACCGCCGACTGGGCGCGCATCCCCCACGAAGTGCTGGCCAAAGT
>CAKTTM010000307.1 GCA_934615145.1 uncultured Clostridia bacterium
TGCGTCTTCAGACGCAGCCAGGGAATTGCCTTGAAGGCCTCGTGCATACCACCGGCTCAGCCGGTGGTTTTGATTTGACAGCCGCGTCAGTCCATGACTATAATAGGCCATCACAATTTCAGAAAAGAGGGATTCCCATGAAAAAGACACTGGCTCTCCTGCTTGCGATGCTGCTGCTGGCTTCAAGCGCCCTGGCGCTGGCTGAGGCCACCCCTGACATGGAGGCCCTGATCGCGGCCGCCAAGGCCGAGGGCGAGCTGATCATCTACGGCTCCGCCGAGGAGCCCTATGTGGCCGCCGCCGCCAAGAAGTTTGAGGAGCTCTACGGCATCAAGACCTATTACACCCGCCTGTCCACCGGCGAGGTGCAGGCCAAGATCAACGAGGAGGCGGGCAACCCCTCGGGTGATGTCTGGTTTGGCGGCACCACCGATCCCTACAATGAGTCGGCAGCGGCCGGCCTGCTGGAAAGCTATGAGGCCGTCAACGCCAAGAACCTGATCGCCGATCAGTACCGCGACAAGGATGGCTACTGGTACGGCATCTACAAGGGCATCCTGGGCTTCATGGTCAACACCGAGGAGCTGGAGCGCCTGAAAGTGCCCGCGCCCGAGGGCTGGGACGACCTGCTCAAGCCCGAGTATCAGGGCCTAATCTGGATGAGCAACCCCAACACCGCCGGCACTGCCAAGCTGGTCATCAACACCATGGTGCAGATGAAGGGCCATGACGCGGCGATGGACTACTTTGTTGAACTGGACAAGAACATCGCCCAGTACACCAAGTCCGGCTCCGGCCCCTCCAAGAAGGTGGGCGTGGGCGAGTGCGTCATCGGCATCGGCTTCCTGCATGACGGCATCACCCAGATCCTGATGGGCTATGACAACATCGCCCTGATCATCCCCAAGGAGGGCACCAGCTACGAGATCGGCGCCACCGCCATCTTCAAGGGCGCCAAGCATCCCAATGCCGCCAAGCTGTGGGTGGAGTTCGCGCTGTCCCCCGACTGCGTCAACCTGGCCAAGGACAATGAGTCCTTCCAGTTCCTGGTCATTTCCAACGCTGAGCAGCCCAAGGAGGCCACGCAGTTTGGTCTGGATCCCGACAATGTGATCGCCTACGACTTTGAGGACGCCAAGGCCAACACCAGCAACTATGTCAAGGACTACTTTGACGCGCTGGGCGCCGCCGCCGACAGCCGCTTCAAGACCGAATAAGCAAGCATGCCCCGTCAGGCCCGGGGATGGGAAGACCCCATCCCCGGGCCTTGACATTCTTAAGGAGGTGAAAACCATGAGCCAAGCTGCCCGACTGGAGCGGAAGAAGTTCCTGGGCGATCCGGTCATGGTGCTGGTGATCCTGCTGTTGGTCATCTTCCTGCTGCTGTTCATCCTCTACCCCCTGGCCATGCTGATGGTGGACAGCGTCTATTCGCAGGGCGCCTACCAGCTCTATCAGGTGGCGGAGAGCCAGGAACAGGTGGAGGCGATGGCCCAGTCGCTGGGGCTTGAGATGAGGCTGCTGAGCGTTGCGCGCATGCCAGTGATACAGCTAAGCGAGCTCAAGGACCTGCAGATCACCCAGGAGCTGGGCCGCGTGGCCAGCACCACCTATATGGCAGGCCTGCTGCCCGAGGGCGCCGCCGGCAGCACCATCGCGGTGCCCACCGCCAAGGGCCTGCTGAGCCTTCGCTCCTTCCCGCATATCTTTCAGGACTATACTTTCAAGCGCGCCTTCACCAACACGCTGACCCTGGGCTTCATCACCGGCCTTGGCGCGACGCTGATCGGCCTGCTGTTTGCCTATGTGGATTGCTATGTGCGCGTGCGCAGCCGGATGGTCAAGAAGATGTTTGACATCGTGTCCATGCTGCCGGTGGTGTCGCCGCCCTTTGTGCTCTCACTGTCCATGATACTGCTGTTTGGCAAGTCGGGTTTGGTCACCCGCAAGCTGCTGGGCTTCTATGACTCGGATGTCTATGGCTTAAGCGGCATCGCCATCGTGCAGATCATGACCTTCTTTCCGGTCTG
>CAKTTM010000308.1 GCA_934615145.1 uncultured Clostridia bacterium
CGAATGATTGTTTGATCTCTTGAGTCCATTTTACCATGAAACAACAGGAAAGCGGGAATTAATCAGGGATTCCTTAGAACAATCGCGCCAAGGCCGGCTCGGCGGCATCAGCCATCAACCGATGCCCGGCCTCATTAGGGTGCATGCCATCGATGCCGCAGAGGCCCGGAAAGTCATCCGCCGCCAGGAAGGCATCGCGCAGGTCAAACAGCGGCACCGCCAACTGCGCCGCCACCCGGCGCACGACCAGTGTGTAGCGCTCCTGCCAGCGGTAGACATGCTGCACATCGCCCAGGAAGCGCAGGATGACCTCCTTGTCCAGGCCCTGGGTGACCCAATCCACAAAGCGCTGGGCGTGCAGCGGCGGCGAGGTGACCAGCAGCGGCTTGCAGCCCCGCTCGCGCACCCGCTGCACAAAGCGGCGCAGCGTCTCCTCAAAGGGCTTCAGCGGGGTGTTGGCCAAATGCTCCGCCGCAGGGTCGTCCGCGATGGCGGCCCAGTTCATGTTGCAGTCATTGCCGGCGTACTGTATGGCCACATGCTCGCAGGCAATCTGCTCGGTGGCTTCAAAATCTTCAAGCCCCTCCGTCACCGTGGCGCCAAACTTGGCGTGATTGTCGATCTCAATGATGCCCCGCTGGGCCAGCAGGCGGGCAAAGCCCTGGCGCAGCACGGCGTATCTGCCGCGCAGCGGGTCAAAGTCGATGCCCCTGCCGATGGAATCCCCCCACAGCGATATGCCGGGATACTGCATAGCCTCCACCCCCATCCTCCGTCAGTGTGCCTATGTTGCACTTTCTTCCTGCCGCTGTCAATCGCCTTGTTCCCCAGCCAGCGCCGTGATAGAATGGGCCATCACATCCGGAGGCCTGACACATGGAGCTGAGCCTGATGACCTATCTGCTGGTCTGCCCGCTGATCTTTCTGGCGGGCTTTATCGACAGCATCGCCGGCGGCGGCGGACTGATCTCGCTGCCGGCCTATTACCTGGCCGGGCTGCCGCCAGCCTTGGCTGCCGGCACCAACAAGATGGGCGCCTTCATGGGCACGGCGGTGGCGACGGGCAAGTACGCCTCCAAGGGGCATATCCCCTGGAAGATGGGCCTCTGGGCGCTGCTGGGCTCGCTGCCGGGCAGCTATCTGGGGGCGGAGCTACTGCAGCTGCTGCCCGAATACTATGTCAAGTTGGGCGTGCTGATCGCCCTGCCGCTGGTGGCGCTCTTCGTGCTGATCCGCAAGGACAGCCTGACGCCCAAGGCCAGGGTGCCGGAGAACTGGTCGCTGCCCGCCTGCTTTATCATCGGCCTGGTGATCGGCCTCTATGACGGGCTGGTGGGGCCGGGCACGGGCACCTTCCTGCAGCTGCTGTTCGTCAGCCTGATCGGCATGGAGGTGCTAAAGGCCTCCGGCGCCGCCCGCCTGGTCAATCTGTGCAGCAATATCGGGGCACTCATCAGCTTTATCATCAGCGGCCAAGTGCTCTACGCCCTGGCGCTGCCGGCGGCGCTGTTTGGCATGGCGGGCAACTACCTGGGCAGCTCGCTTGCCATCAAAAAGGGCGTGGGCCTGATCCGCCTGCTGCTGATCGTGGTGCTGGGCCTGCTGATGGCGGCCCTGGCCTGGGATGTGCTTGTTGGCCACAGCTTGTTTTGACCGGGCGGCAAGGGTATAATCTGAGCATCAAGGTAGATAAGGCAGATAAGGAGGGAAACCCCATGACAGAGGAAGATCGCCTGGACATCATCGAGACCAGTGACGAGGAGGGCAACACGCGCTTTCTCAAGGTGGAGAAGTACTTCTACTATAACGGGGAAGAGTATGTGCTCCTGCGCGAGGTGGACAGCGGGGAGGACGAGGGCGCAAGCGACGACAGCCGCCTGTTTGTGATGCTGGTGCAGGTCAGCCAGGATGAAGAGGGCGAGGAGATCGAAGACTTCGTCCCCATCGACGAGGCCCTGATGGACAGCCTGATCAAAACGGTCAAGACCCACTACACGGCGCC
>CAKTTM010000309.1 GCA_934615145.1 uncultured Clostridia bacterium
GGGTGGTGATGGCTGATGGCAGCATTGCCGGCGGCGACCACGCGCCGCTGCGCGCGGCCATGCTGCTGGAGGAGGGTGTCAGCTTCCTGCCAGACGGCCGGGTGGACATGGCGCGCTGCCGCTGGGATGGCGACGCCGGCCTGGCGTAGACCCTTTCATAAATCTAAATCGTCATCAGTTCGCAGGTATGAATGGCAAAGGCCAGGCGCAGCATGTCTCTGCAGCACCTGGCCTTCTCATGAAACGCCAGTACCGGCGCCGGACTACCCGGCCATCGCTGACATCCGCTGCAGCACCTTGACGATGGTGGCGATGTTGCGGCTGGTGAATTTTTCCCGCATGTCCTTGCGGCCCAGTATCTTGGAGAAGCCGGAGTCCAGCGTCGCGCCCTTGGGGCACTGCCAGTAGAAGAAGCCGTCCACAATCTGCGCGGCCTCGCCATCGGCTGGGCTGATCTGCTCGAAGGCGTCCAGCAGGGTAATTTCAAAGCCAGGCTCGCAGAGGAAGGCGTGAATGCGCCGGTCTGCCCGCGGCTCAAAGGGCTGGGCGGCCAGCAGCTGCTCAAGCTCCCCTGATGACTTGACAAACAGGCTGACCGGATCTCCCATATGCGCCGACAGCGCGCGCTCCAGCAGGGGGCGCAGTTGGGCCTGCGGCTCGTCCGCAGCAAAGACCAGGTTGCCGGAGGCCAGCAGTGAACTGACCTGCCCCATGCCGGCATCGCCCAGCACCCGGCAGGCGTCTGCCATCAGCAGCTTGCGGCCATTGACATTGACGCCGCGCAGGAAAGCGCAGTAGTTGTTCATCTCACCCCCTCCTAATCGGGTCGCGCAGCACCGTTTTTAGCTTCTCCTGTGCTGATTTTCTTGGGTCGCTCAGGTAGATCTCGTGGTGGCGGCGGCCATCGCCAAAGTCGCGCAGATAGCCCTGCGCCTGGGCAAAGCTGTCCATGCGGGCCAGGGTGGCGGGCTCGCTGTCGTAGGGGCCGATGTGCATGGCCTGCACGCACAGGCCCTCCTCCAGGTCGATCAGCCGCGCCAGCGACAGGTCAAGCGCGGGCTTCTTCTTTGCCAGCTTGTCCCTGGCCTCTTCAAAGATGGCCTCCGTTACGAAATCTGGCTGACGGATCAGCATCGTCCACAGAAACTGGCTTTTGTCGCTTACCGGCGAGCCCCCGCGGAAGTCGTAGGCCAGCTGCCAGAAGCCTTCCAGCGGCGCCACCACATAGGCCAGCTTGTCCTTGTGGGCCATCTTGATGCCGTAGCTCAGGCCATAGAGCGCCTGCACCGCGGCGACGTAGGAGGGGCTGGTGTTGGGATCGCCCTGGCCGTCGATGGCGATGAAGCGCATGACCGGTACCTCAATGATCACAGGGTCTGTGCCGGGCTGGTAGAGATGCTTGTCCTGGATCTTGAAGTCAATGGGCATGATCCCACCTCCTTGCCTTGGCCATATCCTGCGCGGCTCGGCTCTCATACTGTATGGATTTTACCCTGCCAAAGAGCCAGTCAATGCGTGGGAAAAGCTTCACGCGCCCTTGACCCTGGGCGGTCTATCGCCTATAATCGTGGCAAGAGAATTGAACAGGGAGGCGGCCCGATGAAATCCAGACTGCTGATACTTACCCTTGCGATCCTCATGGTGGCAGGCGCGGTGCTGGCGGCGTCCGACGCGCTGCCGGCCGCGCACTGGGCCGACACCTTTCCCGATCAATACCATAGCTTCCTAAAGAACGCGGACAATGACAAGGCCTATGATTATGTGGCCGCCCATCCCCAGCTGGCGGTGCTCTACGAGGGCTCGGGCTTTGGCTACTCCTACTCCTCTGCCCGCGGGCATGAGTACAGCCTGGAGGATGTCAAGAACATAGGCCGGCCCCATCCCATCGCCAACTGCCTGACCTGCAAGTCCGGGGACTATACGGCCATGGTCAACAAGCTGGGCGAGGCCGCCTACACCCTGCCTTTTGATGAGACCTTTGAGCAGCTGG
>CAKTTM010000310.1 GCA_934615145.1 uncultured Clostridia bacterium
ACCGCGTGGGAGGAGCCATCGTACAGCTTGGCGCGCAGGCCTACCATGGGGTAGCCAGCCAGCACGCCCTTGACGATGTTCTCGCGCAGGCCCTTTTCCACCGAGGGGATGAAGTTGCGCGGTACCGCGCCGCCGACCACGGCGTCGACAAACTCAAACTCGATGTTTGTGTCGCCAATGGGCGAGAACTCGATCCACACATCGCCAAACTGGCCATGTCCGCCGGACTGCTTCTTGTGGCGGCCTTGGACGGAGACGGTCTTGCGGATGGTCTCACGGTAGGGGATGCGTGGGTCGCGCAGCTCGGCGTTGGCGCCAAACTTGCCGGCCAGCTTGGCCCTGATCACATCCAGGTGCAGGTCGCCCTGGCCGGAGATGATGGTTTCCGTCGTCTCGGTGTTCTTTTCCACCTTGATGGCCGGGTCTTCCTCCATCAGGCGGTTGATGCCGCCAAATACCTTGTCTTCCTCGCCCTGCTTGGCGGCAAAGACAGCCTTTGAGAAGCAGGGGACGGGGAAACTCAGCTCCGGATAGCGGATGGGGCTGGCAGGGTCGCAGAGCGTGTCGCCGGTGGCGGTAAACTGCAGCTTGGATAGGGCGCCAATGTCGCCGGCGTTTAACAAGTTGACATTGGTCTGCTTCTTGCCGCGCAGCATGAACAGGCCGCCCGACTTCTCATTCTTGTCGTTGTTGGCGTTGTACAGCGGGGTATTGGCCTGCAGCACGCCGCTCATCACCCGCACCAGGGACAGCTTGCCCACAAAGGGGTCGGTGATGGTCTTAAACACAAAGGCGGAGAAGGGCGCCTCATTGCGGCACTCACGCAGCTCGGGCTCATTGGTCTTGAGGTTGAGGCCCTCGGCCACGGTGCCATGGGGCCAGTTGAGGTAGGACTTCATCACGTCCATCACGGGGGCGATGCCCACGCCGGTCACAGCCGAGCAGCAGACCACGGGCACGATCTTGCCCGACTTCATGCCGGCGCGGAAGCCCTCCAGCACCTCATCGTGGCTCAACTCGCCCTCTTCAAAATACTTCTCCAGCAGCTCGTCCACCGCCTCGGCGGAGGCCTCGGTCAGCTCGGCCTCGCCCTCCTGGATGGCGCTTTGCATGGATTCGGGCACCGGGATCTCTTTAAGGCTCTTGCCCGTGCCTGAAAAGGCCGTGCCCTCCAGCACATTGACCACACCGGTAAAGTTGGCGCCAGCGCCAATGGGCAGCAGCAGCGGCACCACCGCGTTGCCATACTTCTCACGCAGGTCGTGCAGCAGCTTGTTATAGTCGGTGTGCTCGCGGTCCATCTGATTGACGATGAACATGCGGCTGAGCCCACGGCTGTTGGCATAGTCCCAGGCCTTCTGGCCGCCTACAGTCAGGCCGCCTGAGGCGCTGACCACGATGCCCACCGTCTGGGCGACCGCCAGCGGGCCCATCACCTCGCCCACAAAGTCAAAATAACCGGGCACATCAATGACATTGATCTTGGTGCCCTTCCACTCGACGGGCGCTACGGCCGCGCTGATGGATATGCCGCGCTTGGTCTCCTCGCTGTCAAAATCGGTGACGGTGTTGCCGTCCTCCACCTTGCCCTGACGATCGATATGGCCGGCAGCGAAGAGCATTGCCTCCGTCAGCGTCGTCTTGCCCTCGCTGCCATGTCCCAGTAGCGCGATATTCCTGATTTCCTTGGATTGGTAGTCTGCCATGCCAAAACCCCCTAATAATCATCCGAAAGGATAAATCTTGTATAACGGACATAATTTTACCACATCTGCGGGTGTGGTACAAGCATGCGCCCTATATCTTGAGCCGATCCATCCACCTGTGTATCAGCGGCGGCAGAAAATAGGAGGGAATCAGCGACACCACGAAGCCTATCAGCCAGCCCTCCAGAAAGGCACCGATGAAAGCCGGCCCCAGCCCCACATTGATCAGCGTCATGAAAAAGCCCATGAAGGCTGACA
>CAKTTM010000311.1 GCA_934615145.1 uncultured Clostridia bacterium
AGCAGGACAAGGCCCCGAAGCTTGGCGACGAGCTGATGGCCCAGCAGGTCTGGCAGACCTTTGAGGTTGGCCCCGAGCTGGTGCGCGATGGCCAGGCGGTCAGCTTCAGTCCCAAGTTTGATGTCATCAGCACGCGCGACACCAGGCGCGAGCCGCGCACGGCGCTGGGCCAGATCGGGCCGTTGCACTACATCGTGGTGGTGGCCGACGGCAGGCGCGATGGCTACTCCAAGGGCATGACGCTGCAGGAGCTGCAGCAGATCTTTGTCAATCACGGCGCCACCACCGCCATGAACCTGGACGGCGGCGGCTCCACCGAGCTGTGGTTCATGGGGGAGACCATCAACCGACCCGGCAGCGGAGACCGGAGCATCTCCGACATCGTCGCTTTCTAAAGTTATCGCTGCTGAGGAGTAGCCCATGGACATGATCCGGCGTATCCTTCGACTGATGAAGCCTTACAGGCTGAGCGTGGCGCTCAGCCTGCTTTTGCAGTTGGTGATCGTGGTCACCCGACTGCTGATGCCCATGCTGACCCGGGCGGTGGTCAATGATGTGATCATCGCCCAGAAGCTGGACTTGCTGCTGACGCTGTGCCTGGGCATTCTGGGCTTGACGGCGCTGCGCGCCACCAGCAGCTATACGCGCTCCATGACGCTGGAGCGCGCCTCACAAAGCGCTGCCTTTGATCTGCGCTGTGGCCTGTATGAGCACCTGCACAGCATGCCCTTTAGCTTCTTTGATCAGGAGCGCGTGGGGGAGATCATGTCGCGCATGACGGGCGACCTGGAGGGCATCCGCGACTTTATCGCCAGCGGCCTGCTGACGATATTTGACAACTTTGTCATGTTCTTTGGCTCCCTTGTCTTCATGCTCTTCATGTCTTGGCAGGCCACGCTGACAGTGCTGCTGATGCTGCCGCTGCTTGGCTTCCTGGCCTTCCGCTTCCGGGGCAAGATATTCCCCATCTTCCGCGACATCAACCTGCAAAACGCCGTGCTCAACACCCGCACACAGGAGAACCTGGCCGGCATCCATGTGGTCAAGGCCTTCGCCCGTGAGGATCACGAGCAGGCGCTGTTTGAGCATGAGAGTCAGAAACTGCTGGGGCTTCGCCTGGATGACACTCGTACCTGGGCGCACTACATGCCCATGCTGCAGATGGTCTCCGACCTGTGCACGCCGCTGGTGCTGCTGGTGGGCATGGTGCTGGTACAGGCCGGGCATATGGACATCGGCACCCTGGTGGGGGTCACCGGCTATATCTGGATGCTGATCAACCCAATGCGCAACCTGGCGCAGATCGTCAACATGCTCAGCCGCGCCATCGCCTCGGCCGAAAAGATATTCTATTATACCGATGTGCGGCCCAGCATCAAGGACGCGGCAGAGGCCAAAGCGCCCGCCAGCTACCAGGGTCATGTGGTCTTTGACAAGGTGGACTTTGGCTATGGCGACAAGAAGGTGCTCAGCGACATCAGCTTCGAGGCGCTGCCGGGGCAGACGGTGGCCGTGATGGGCGCCGCGGGGTCGGGCAAGAGCTCGCTGATCAACCTGCTGGCGCGCTTTTATGATGTCAAGAGCGGTAAGGTAGTGGTGGATGGCATCGATGTGCGCCGTCAGCCGCTCAAGGCACTGCGCCGGCAAATCGCCTATGTGCCGCAGGAGAGCTTTCTCTTTTCCGACTCCATCTTTGAAAACATACGCTTTGGCCGCATCGATGAGCCGCTGGACAGCGTGCGCGAGGCCGCGCGGATCGCCCAGGCGGACGATTTTATTCAGCGCATGCCCCAAGGCTATGAGACCATCGTAGGCGAGCGGGGCCTGGGCCTCTCCGGCGGGCAAAAGCAGCGGGTGGCGCTGGCCCGCGCGGTGCTGTGCAGCCCCAGCATCCTGATATTGGATGATGCCTCGTCGGCCGTCGACATGGAGAC
>CAKTTM010000312.1 GCA_934615145.1 uncultured Clostridia bacterium
GTGCCACAGCTTATCACCCGCCAATGCCCACAGCTGGGCGCCCTCGCCCGCGACGCTATCGGGCTGCTCACCGCCAAACAGCAAACTGGTGTTGACCTGCTGCGCCTCAGCGGGCAAGAAGAAACTCAGGCAAAAGAGTAGCGTCAGGCAGAGTTGGAAGCGTTTCACGGTTACCTCCGAACTGTTGATTAGGAATTAGGAATGAGGAATTGATTTGTCTGTGTCGGGCATGAGGGATTGTCAGGACATGGATCATGGAACGCGAAACACGGAGCAAGCAACTTGTGCGCCGGCCGATACGGCCAACCCCGTCATTCCTCATCCCTAATTTCTCATTCCTCATTCCTTACTTTCTCATTTCGCTTCCAAGTAGATCAGCCTCGCCACGCCCTCCAGCTCGCCAATAAACTGTTCCTCGGGCAGCTGGCCCTGGGCGTAGCGCTGGATGATGGGGCTTAGGCTCTGGTAGCGCTGGGCGTAGAGGCTGGCGGCGTGGGGGCCGGGGAAGCGCAGCTGGGGCAGCAATGCCTTTTGCAGTTCGATGCTGCGGGGGGATATCTCCCACAGGTTGCGGTCGTAGCGCACCAGGCGGGCCTCTTCCTCCACCAGCTTGTCCTCCAGCGCACGCTTTTCGCTGGCCTCGGCTTTGGCGATGGCGGCCTTGAGCTCGTCGATTCTCGCCTGCTGCTCGGCCATCAGGCGCTCAAAGTCCGGGCTGCGCCGGGGCTGTGCCATGTCGGGGTAGAGCAGGGCCTGCTCGGTGGCGTGCAGCTGCTCCAGGTGGAAGTTGATGTAATCCTGGGCGATGTCGGCGTGCTTGGTATTGGCGTGCAGAAAGATCAGGCTGACATCGCCTGAGTAGACCCGCGGCTCGCCCGCGGTGATCGCCAGCGGCAGGATGCTCTCGGCCGTCTGCTGATCCATGCAGGTCTCGCCGATGCCGCCTGGGGAATAGGTCATCAGCAGCTCGTACATCGCCCCCTGGGCCAGCTGCTCCTGCTGGGCGTCCAGCGTGAGCGCCTCCTTCCCGATGGCCAGGTCTTTCAAGGTCTGGCGGAAGACGGGGGTATCAAAGCGCAGCGGCTCATCCTCCTTGGCGTGGCTCAATATATAGCTGCTGATGGCGAAGTCGACGTAGAAGCCGAAATCCTGCCAGGGGCTGAAATAGCTGTGCTCCGGGTTGTCCTCGGCGAAGTTTTCGTACCAGCGCTTGCTTTGCTCAAAGGCCTCCAGCAGGGTGCTGGGACGCTCGCCCAGATTCAGCTCCTCCCATTTGTTGAGGTTGATGGTCCACAGCTGGGGCTGCAGGCTGACCGGCATGCCGTAGAGCTTGCCCTCGGGCTGCACCAGCTCGTGCAGGGGCCCCAATAGCCGGGCCGCCTTGTCCAAAAGCGCCTGGCTGTCCAGCGGCCTGGCATAGCCCTTTTGCACCGCGGCCTGAAAGGTGCTAAGCGTGGCGGTCTCATAGATATCCACATCGTCCTGCCGGGCGGTCAGCGAGGCCAGCACGCCCTCGCTGTCGCCCTCGCCAGCCGAGTGGATGACCACCTCAGGGTGCAGCGCCATGTATTTGAGCGCGGTGGTAGCGCCGTAGATGCCCAGTGTCCTCAGCACCACCTTGCCTTTCATGCCCTGGCCGGAGGCATCGCGGCACACGATGCTGCCGCCCTGTATCAGCGCGTAGCCCTGCCCGGGCAGGGCAAAGGCCTCTGTGCGGAGAAAGGCGCCGTCCATGGCCAGGTAATTCAGCTCACTGGTTTGCCCCTGGGCGTCCAGCGCCATCAGCTGGCCTGCCCTCCAGTACAGCAGGCGCTGACCCGCCTCGTCCCAGGCAAAGCCTGTTGTCTTCTGGTCAAAGGGCAGCAGCTTGGCGCCCAGCGCCGAGGCCTGTGTGTCATAGACGAAGAGCCCGGCCCGCTCCGGCTTATCGC
>CAKTTM010000313.1 GCA_934615145.1 uncultured Clostridia bacterium
CCCTCGATCACAGGCGCCAGCTGATGGGGTGAGTAGTCCATCTCGGCCAGCAGCTTGGCGTCGGCGGAGGCCGGCACCTTGGGGTCATACATCTCGTTGGCGGTCAGCAGCGCCACCTTGGGGGCCGTATAGCCCAGATCTTTCATAAAGGCCAGGCTCTGCAGCAGTATCTGCGTCTTCTTGGCCGTGTCCGGCGCTACATTGATGCCGCTGTCCGCGCAGAAGAGCAGCTTGTGATAAAAGGGCAGCTCATAGGCCGCAATCAGGCTCAGCAGACGGTTGTCATAGAGCCCGCGCTCCTTGTTGAGCACGGCGCGCAGGAAGGTGGAGGTGTTGATCAGGCCCTTCATCAGCACCTGCGCCCGGCCATCCTTGATGGCCTCAATGGCGGCGAAGCACACTTCCTCCTCCGAGGCGTCGACGATCCGGGGATCGCTCAAACCGATCTCCTGGCACAGGGCGCTGATCTTCGCGCCGTCTCCCACCAGGATCGCCTTGATATAGCCCGCATCAAGGGCCATCTTGATGGTCTCCAGTACCGCCTTATCGCCCGCCATGGCAACGGCCACCGTGACCGGGGCTGCGGCCGCGATCTGCTCGCGGATATCCTGAAAGCTTTTCAACATGATATTATCTCACACCTTTGTATAGTCTTTGGCTTCTTCCTGATGACTGAGCACCCGCAGGGCGCCGGCCGCCAGGGCCTCCATCTCCAGCTCACCGGGGATGACCTCCACCGGGGCCAGGCGGGCCACATACTCGCTGACCCGGCTGACCATCTGCTTGGAATGCGCGATGCCGCCGGTGAGGATGACGCGGTCTACCTGACCGTGCAGGATGGCGCCAAAGGACCAGATGGCCTGCGCCACCTGATAGTAGTAGGCCTCCAGCACCTCAGAGGCCTGCGCTTCACCTTGGGCAGCCCTGGCCTCAATAAGGCGCATGTCCTTGGTGCCCAGATAGTCATAGAAGCCAGCCTCATTGCTGATCTTCTTGACCAGCTCCCGATGGCTGTATTTGCCACTGAAGCACAGCTGGATCAAGGGGTAGGACTGCAGGCCGCCAGGCCGCTCAGGCGAGAAGGGGCCGTCGCTGCGGCCGCCCACGCCATCGACCATCGCGCCCTTGAGATGGGCGGCGACAGAGTTGCCCGAACCCAGATGGGCGACGATGAAGTTGTAGTCTTCGTAGCTGCCGCCCAGCTGCTGTGCCACGGTGCGGCAGACCGCCTTCTGGCTCAGCGCGTGCATCCAGCTCTGCCGGGGCAGCTCCTTTAGTCCGCTGATCCGGGCCATGGGCACAAACTCATCCACCGCCACCGGGTCCACCACATAGGCGGGTATGCCGCAGGCCTGGGCGATCTTTAGCGCCAGCGGCGCGCCGAGGTTAGAGGCATGCTCCCCCATGATCCTGTTTTCCAGATCCTGGACCATCGCCTCGCAGACCTGGTAGGTGCCGCCAGGCAGGGGCTTCATCAGTCCGCCCCTGCCGACCACACCATCCAGGCTGTCCAGCGCGATGCCCTGGCTGGCCAACAGGTCGAGTATCTGCTGGCTGCGGAAGTCCAACTGGTCAAATACCCGCGCGAAATGACGCACGCGGTCGTAGTCAACATCGATGTTGGTGGTGAACACCTGATGGCTGTCGTCAAAGACCGCTATCTTGGTGGATGTTCCGCCAGGGTTGATGACCAGTACTCTCATATCAGCCTGCCTCGTACTCATAGCCGGCCATAAAGGCCTTGGTATTGCTCTCGTTGAATCTGCCCTTGCCCTGCTTGGTGAACATCTGGTTCATGCCGTCGATGGCTTCTTCCTTGGAGAAGTCACTGGTGAGCTTCACCAGCGCACCCAGCATGATGATGTTGGCCAGGTTGGAGCGGCCCAGCTCATTGGCCATGGTGATACAGGGCACCTGCAGC
>CAKTTM010000314.1 GCA_934615145.1 uncultured Clostridia bacterium
GTGCGAGTAAGGGCGGCAATTTGCTGCTGAACGTCGGCCCCGACGCCCGCGGCCTGATTCCGGATGAATCCCTGAACATCCTGTCGGACATCGGCAAGTGGATGAAGCGCAACAGCGAGAGCATCTATGGCTGCGGCCCTGCCCCACTGCCCAAGCCGGAGTTTGGCCGGGTGACGGCCAAGGACAATGTGCTCTACTACCATGTGATGGACAACCCCATAGGCTATGTGCCCCTAAGCGGCTTGGCGCCCGAGCGCGTGCAGGCGGTCAGCCTGCTGCACAGCGGGGCAGAGCTAAGGGTGGAAAAGAACTGGATCACCGCCAACTATCCGCACAGTGCCTTTGTCTCCCTGGGGCCTGACCCCAGGCTGCCGGTGCCGGAGGATACCGTGATCAAAGTGGTCCTCAAGGAGGTCGTCTGATGCGTACTTATCGCCGCCTGCTGGCCCTCTTGCTTTGCCTGCTACCGCTGTGCGCAGCGGCCCAGCTGGACTGGTTTAGCCCTGAGAGGGAAGAGGCACTGAAGGCCAGCTCACTACAACTGCTCGAACAGATGGAAGAAGGCCAGTTTGATGAGGTGGTGGCGCTTTTCTCGCCCGATCTTGCCCGGCAGGTCAGTGCGCTGCAGCTGCGCCTGGGCCTCATGCAGGTCAGACAGCAGGCCGGTGCCTTTGAAGGGCTCATCGGCGCCCATGCCTTCGAGGATGGTCAGGCTGTCATCATCGATGCCTATGCCCGCCACGAGAAGGCGGCGCTGCGTCTGCGGCTGCCCTATAGTGAAGCAGGCGAGCTGATCGGCATCTGGATAGGCGCCGCACCCGAGGCGGAGATAGAGCGGGCCTTTGGAGAGGACTCACCATCCACAGCCACCGGGGAACATGGTGTCGATCACGCCGTCACTATCGGGGCGTTTAATCTGCCTGGACGCCTGGTGATCCCCAAAGATCCAGCGGCAGACCAGGGCATCGCGGTGCTGCTGGTGCCAGGCTCTGGCCCAAGTGATATGGATGAGACCTTTGGCGCCGCAGGCAACAAACCCTTGCGCGATATCGCCGACGCCCTGGCGGCGCGCGGCATCGCCAGCCTGCGCTACGACAAGCGCAGCCTGGCAGCGCCAGATAGCTTTGACGATGGTGTGACCATACAGGCCGAGGTGCTGGAGGATGTGCAGGCCGCGGTCAGCCTGCTCTCCCAGCACCCGCTGACCAGCCAGCACGAGCTCTATCTCGTAGGGCACAGCCTGGGCGGCATGCTGGCGCCGCAGATACTGACGGATAATCCCCAGCTGCGCGGCGCCGTGATACTGGCGGGCACGCCGCGCAGCCTCTGGGATGTGATATATGACCAGGGACTGGCAGCCCTGCAGCAAAATTGGCTGGAGATGAGGGAACAGCAGAACTGGAATGAGGGCGCGCAGGCCATGGGGGAAGGCATTGCCAAGGCCGCGCTCATCCAGGCGCGCGACCTGGCCCGGAAAATGACCAAGGATAACCAGGAGGAGGCCTTCGGCCTGCCTGGGGAGTACATCGTCAGCCTCAATGAGCTCAATCTGGCGGACAAGGCACTGGACTTGAACCAGCCGCTGCTCATCCTGCAGGGTGAGCAGGATCAGCAGGTCTATGCCGACAAGGACTTTGTCGCCTGGCGGGATTTGCTGGGCGAGCGCGAGCAGGTCAGCTACAAGCTCTATCCGTGGCTGAACCACATGTTCATGACAGGCGCCACCGGCACCATGGCCGACTATGATGATCCAGCCCAAGTGGATCCTCAGGTGACCCAGGACATGGCCGACTGGATGAAAAGCTGGTCAGCAAGAGATTAAGCGTCAGCATATAAAACGCCGGCCCGCACAAGCGCAAGCCGGTGTTTCCTATATCAGTGCAATCAGTTCAGCGGACGGATCAGTAGCAGCGG
>CAKTTM010000315.1 GCA_934615145.1 uncultured Clostridia bacterium
GGCTGGACCTTGGCGTGCGCCAGCCCAGGGACAGGGAGGACGAATTGCTCGACATCCTGGCCCAGCGCCAGGGCAAGAGCGGCATCATCTACTGCGCCACGCGCAAGAATGTGGACAATCTCTGCGACCTGCTGCGCCGCGAGGGCTACAGCGCCCAGCGCTATCACGCCGGCATGCGCGACGAGGACAGGCACCAGGCGCAGGATGACTTTCAGTTTGACCGGGCGCTGATCATGGTGGCCACCAATGCCTTTGGCATGGGCATCGACAAGTCCAATGTGGCCTTTGTGATCCACTACAATATGCCCAAGAACCTGGAGAGCTATTATCAGGAGGCCGGGCGGGCCGGCCGCGATGGCGGCAGCGCTGAATGCATACTGCTCTACGGCAAGCAGGATGTGGTGCTCCAGCAGTGGATGATCAATCACTCTGAGCAAAACCCGGAGCTGGACATGGATCAGCGCGAGGCGGTGAAAAAGACGGAGCTGGAGCGCCTCAAGCAGATGACCTACTACGCCACCGCCAAGCGCTGCCTGAGGAAAGAGATACTCAACTACTTTGGTGAGGAGGCGCCGCCCTTTTGCGGCAATTGCTCCGTCTGCCAGGGCGAGGCGCGTGAGGGCAAGGTGACAAAGCCCCGGCATAAAGCCATACAGGCTCAGGCAATGCAGAGCCGGGAGGAGCTGGTCTTTTCAGCCTTGCGCGCGCTGCGCAACACCATCGCGGCCGATCGGGGCATCCCCGCCTACGCCGTCTTTACCGATGCCAGCCTGCGGGAGATGACCCTGCTGATGCCAGACAGCGAGGAAAGCTTCCTGCGGGTGGCGGGCGTGGGGGAGAAGAAACTGCAAAGCTATGGCGCGCTCTTCATAGCCTTTTTGCGGACGCTGGAGCAGATGGCGGGCCGCGATCAGCTGCGCGACAGCGCCAGCGTCAAGGCGCTGGCCCAGCGCCACTGGCGCAGCCTGATGCCCTGGAAGAGCGATGAGATCAGGCGCCTGAAGGCCGAGGCCGCCCAGGGCATGAGCCTGGCCAGCATCGCCCGCGCGCACGACAGGCCGGAGGAGGCCGTGGCGGCGCAGCTGCGCACGCTTGGTATCGATACCCGCTATTAGGCCGCGGGCCGTCTTTCTCGCTATCAAGTAAATATTTTTTGATACTGTGTCAAAAATGCTTGACACGGTGCTTTTGTGGATATATAGTGTGTATAGAAACTTTGACACTAAGTCGAGTTTAATGAACAAGGAGGAAAGATTTGATGACATACCACAGCAGGATCGCGGCCGCCACCATGCTGGCCAATATCGCCACCTTCATCTGGCAGTACCGGCAATTGCTTGAGGCGCTGGCTGGGCCCGAGGGCGCGCAGCAGATGGCCCTGCACTACGGCCGCTTCTACCTCAAGTACCTGGGGCTGGTCATCGCCGCCAATGTGGCGGTCGTGATCCTCTTTAACATACTGACCGCCATCAGCGGCAAGGGCGAGGTACCCGAGATCACCGACGAGCGTGACCGCTCCATCGATCTGATGGCCAGCCGCAACGCCGCCGTGGTCTTCTACCTGAGCTTCTTTGCGGGTGCTGTGCTGATGGCCTTCTTCGCACACGGTGTACAGAGCTTGCTGACCGTCATGGCCTTCAGCATGCTGGGCGTGGGCCTGGTGCTCTATGCCAGCTACATCTTCTACTATCAGAGGGGGTATTGAGATGGCGCAGCTGCTGATATCCAATCAGATCCGTACCCTGCGCTTCATGGCAGGCGAGATGACCCAGCAGCAGCTGGCAGACATCGTGGGCGTGACCCGGCAAACGATCCTGGCCATCGAGAATGAGAAGTACTCGCCCTCACTGGAATTGGCCTTCCTGATCGCGCTGGCCTTTGAC
>CAKTTM010000316.1 GCA_934615145.1 uncultured Clostridia bacterium
CCAGCGCGTAGCGCGCGGCATCGATCAGGTGGTCGGCGCCCTGCGGGATGGGCAGGGGGCTGCCCTGCCTGTCCGTGCGCCAGCGGTAGCCGCGCAGCTCCTGCATGAACTGCGCACAGCGGCTGTCCACCACCAGCTCGCGGCCCATCATCCACTGCAGGCCGTGGCGCAGGGAGTCCGGCCCCTTGCGGGCGGCGACGGCCTGTATGCCGTGGCGGCGCAGCTCCATGATGGCCTTGGGCTCGGCGCTGTCGCAGACGATGGGCTGGCCCTGGCAAAAGGGCTTGAGCCGCTGGGCCAGCGCCTCGTTGGACAGGCCGTGCAGGTAGAGCTCCTCCAGCACCTGGATGCGCCCGCCCGACAGATTGAGCCTGACCGCCGCACTGGGGTCGGCTGCGTAGCCAAAGTCAAGGCCCAACCTCGGCTTATCAGCGCTGGCCCCACTCAAGTCCTCCTCACGCCAGTGGGGAAAGATCAGCCCCTGCTGCAGGCCCCACTCGCCCAGGGTATAGACCTGATGGAAATAGCTGTCCTTTTCCTGCAGCAGCGCGGCGTGGTCAGCCGCTGTCAGGAAGGCGTTGTCCTCATGCGTGGTGCGCAGGATCAGCAGCTGTTCTGTCTCCAGCAGCCTTTGCCCTGGCTGCCAGCCCTCAAAGTACTGCCAGTAGAGCCAGTGCGTCCGGCTGACGGGGTTAAAGCTCATGGTCAGGCGCTTGCCGTGACGGCTCTGCCCGCGCAGGCGCTTTTCCAGCTGCTTGATGTCCTGGTAGCGGCATTGCGTGGCCTCCTCCACCCAGATATCGGTCAGCACGCCGCGGGCGGGCGTGATGGACTTGATCTTCTCCGCGTCGTCCAGGCCCGCAAAGAGTATCTGCGCGCCGCTGCTTAGGCAGCTGATGCTCATCTCGCTCTTGTTGTGCGTAAAGCAGCCCCCCAGACCAAAGCGCCCGATGGCCTTTGACAGCTCATTGACGCAGGAGTGCGGCAGGCTCTGCGCCACCTGGCGCACGACCAGGGTGCTGCGCCCGCGCAGCGCGTCCAGCACGCAGCGGCTGGCCAGGAAGACGCTCTTGCCCGAGCCCGCGCCGCCAAAGAATATCTGCCTGGGCTGCGGGGCATCCAGATAGGGCCGGTAGGCGGCGTTGAAGGCCCGGCGCGGCAGCAGCAGGGCGCGCGGCTCAGGCATCATCGCACCATGTGATCACCAGGTCGCCCTGGCCGTCCAGCGGCAGGGGCGCTGGCTGCTTTTCCCCCGGCAGGCTGAGAACCTTGAGCAGCTCTGCGGAGCTTAACTCCCCCGCCTGGATGCGCTGGGCCAGCTGCTCTCCCGCCATGCGGCGCAGCATGGCCCTGATGTCGCTGTCCGCATTGCCGCGGAGGCCTCCCGCCGCGGGCTTGTCTGTTGGTTTCATACTCTCTCACCTCCGGTGGCTGTATAGCCCCTCCGACGCACTGACATCCACTGACATTTTGTGACGAAAGTATGTGGATCGACCCGAATTATTAAAAATTTGTAAACAAAGTCGTCGGAACGCAACCTTTTCCACTTGGCCTGCGTTATAGAGGGTGAGGTGAGAGACAATGACCAGAGTGCTAACAGATCGGAAACCTGACACGGGTGATCGGGCGGTGATCGCCATCTCCGATGCCGACCGGGTGGCCTACATCGACGGCAAGCCCTGTCGCTTGACCCAGCAGGAGTACCGCCTGCTGCTGGCCTTCGCGCAGGAGCCTGGCCTGGTGCTCAGCCGCGACTGGCTGCTCTGCGTCGCCTGGGATTACGAGAGTCCTGGCAAGACGCGCACGGTGGATGTCCACATGCAGCGGCTGCGCCGCAAGATGGGCGGCCAGCTGTTTGAGACGGTGCATGGGG
>CAKTTM010000317.1 GCA_934615145.1 uncultured Clostridia bacterium
GATCTGGGCGCGGGCGAGGTGGTCAGCGGTGTATACGACCACTATCCTGAGCCCATCGTCCAGGCACCCGTCACCGGCAGCGTCCGGCGCATCGCCGCCACCACCGGGGTGGACATTGGCGCGGACGAGATGCTCAGCCTCCTTAAGCGCCTGCGCTTTGAGGTCAGCCTGGATGGTGACACGCTTACCGCCACGGCGCCCATCTTCCGTCAGGACATCGAGCAGGAGGCCGACCTGTGCGAGGAGGTGCTGCGCCTGGCGGGCTATGACCGCATCCCCGCCACCAACATGCGTGGCGAGAGCACGCCCGGCGGCGACAGCCTCAAGCGCCGCAGGCAAAACAAGCTGCAGGGCCTGCTCAGCGGCCTGGGCTATGACGAGATCATCAACTTCTCCTTCTTCGGGCAAAAGCAGCTGGACAACCTGAACCTGCCTGCCGATGACGCGCGGCTGAAGCCGCTGACCATCCTAAACCCCCTGGGCGAGGACACCGCACTGATGCGCACCACGCTGGCGCCTGATATGCTCCGCGTGCTGGCGCTCAACATGGCGCACGGCAATGACGAGGCCAGGCTCTATGAGTTTGGCACCGTCT
Organism: uncultured Clostridia bacterium; assembly: GCA_934615145.1. GTDB lineage: Bacteria > Bacillota > Clostridia > Christensenellales > Aristaeellaceae > UBA1038. The sequence continues at coordinate 596 of CAKTTM010000317.1, forward strand.
ATGACGCGCTGCAGCGCACCGACGAGGGCCTGGTCACCGAGCGGCCTTACCTGAGCCTGGGACTCTATGGCGATGGCAGTGACTTCTACGACCTGCGCGACGCGGTGCTCACCCTGCTCAAGCACGAGGGCATCGAGGCCGACATTGAGGTCTATCAGCAGCCCTACCTGCATCCGGGCCGCAGCGCGGCGCTGCTGGCCGGTGGCCAGCGCGTCGCTGTGCTGGGCGAGGTGCACCCCGAGGTGGCCGACAACTTTGGCCTCAGCCAGCGCGCCTATATCGCCGAGATCGATCTGGCGGCGCTCTATCAGCATGCCCTGCCTATGGGCACGGTGCGCGATCTGCCCCGGATGCCCGCCGTCAGCCGTGACATCGCCCTGGTGCTGCCGGAGAGCCAGCCCCTGCTGCCAGTGCTGCAGGCCATCCGCCGCGCGGGCGGCCAATTGCTGGAGGAAGCGCAGCTCTTTGATGTCTATCGCGGCCAGCAGCTGGGCGAGGACAAGAAGTCCGCTGCCTTCGGCCTGGTCTTCCGCGCTGCCGACCGCACGCTGGAAGAAAAGGAGATCAGCACCCTGATGGACAAGATACAGCGCAGCTGCGCCGCACAGTTTGGCGCGGTGGTGCGCTCCTAAGCATTCAAGTTACAGCACAAAGTGGCCGTCCCGTGATGGGGTGGCCACTTTGTTGTGTTCTTATCTTTACAGCACTTCGCTGCTTTCCTCGCTGAGGTGATCGATCAGGCTGTCGACCAGGGTGCCAAAATGGCCCTTGATCTTCTCCCCCATGCTGAGCACATCCTCGTGGTTGATGGGCTGATCCAGCACGCCTGCTGCCATATTGGTGATGGCGCTGATGCCCACCACGCGCATGCCGCTGTGGCGGGCCACGATGGTCTCCGGCACTGTGGACATGCCCACCGCGTCGCCGCCCAGCGTGCGCACCATGCGTATCTCTGCCGGGGTCTCATAGCTGGGGCCATTCCACCAGCAATAGACGCCCTGCTGCAGCTTGATGCCGTGGCGCTGCGCGCTCTGCAGCGCGATCTGGCGCAGCCCAGGGTCAAAGGCATTGGTCATATCGGGAAAGCGGGGGCCAAAGGCATCCAGGTTGCGCCCGCGCAGCGGGTTCTTGCCCGACAGGTTGATGTAATCCGTAATCAGCATCAGATCACCCGCCGCAAAGCCCTGATTGACGCCGCCGGCGGCATTGGTGACGATCAGCGATCTAACGCCCAGCAGCTTCATCACCCTGATGGGCATGGTCACCGCTTCCAGGC
>CAKTTM010000318.1 GCA_934615145.1 uncultured Clostridia bacterium
CCCCGCTACTACGCGCGCATCATGGAGAGCCCGGACGCCAGCTTCATCAAGTCACTGGATCGCTGCAACAACCTGTCGATGATGGCGACCGGCTTTAGCCGGGAGAAGATGGTGACCTATATCCAGGAGACCCAGCTGTATGTGTTCCCGCTGCTGGCCATGCTCAAGTCCAACCAGCCGCAGTACAACAACGCCGTGTTTTTGATACGCTACCAGATGCTCAGCTTCATGGAATCGCTCAAACGGATGCTTTGACAGGAGGGGCTGATATGGAAGAGTTGATGGTGCAGGATGACTGGATACTATGGGACTGTGACAACCCCTACCGCATCGCCTACTACGGCGGCTACCTGCGGGATGACAAGCTGCCCTATATGACGGACGACCTGACGCAGGCCTGGGGCTTTCCAGACGAGCAGGCGGCGGAGGACGAGGCCTCGGCGATATTCGACCGCTACGAGCGCGGTTTCATGTCGTCCAGGCGCCTGGAATGGCGCAGCGCGGAGGTGGAGCGGCGGGCTGAACTGGCCAAGGGGAAGGGCGCATGAGCGATGAGCTGTCGGATTACCACCGACGCATGCGCGAGCAGCTGGGCTGGTCCCTGGGCGCCAGCTATCAGATCCAGGTAGCCTGGCTGGCCGGCGTGCATGCCTGCGCGGTCTGCGGCCAGGCCTGCGAGGGCGAGGTGGATGACCACACCGGCTGTGACAACTGCGGCTGGGAGAGCAACAGCATGCAGGAGGACGAGCCGGACTATCGCGGCGGCGCCAACGATGTATCGCTGAGCGACGCCAGGGAGAATTATCAGCGCACCGGCATGAGCGCGCCTCACCGGAAGATGGACAGGCTGCGGGCGCTGATCGACGCGGGGCAGATACAGCCGGCCTATGTAGGCGTTTGCAGTGTTTGTGGCGAGGGGTTGCCGGGTTACCTGCCTGCCTTTGAGGCTTGTGCGCGCTGCGGCTGGGTGGACGCCCCCTGGTATGAGGCGCAGCCGGATGAATTCACGAACTGGATGAATGGCAAGATTACCCTGAATAGTGCAAGAGATAAGTACCGACGCTTTGGCTGCTGGCAGGCCGGGTGGGAAGGGCATGAGCCGGGCGGGGCAGGCTAAGGGGTACAGACAACAAAGAGCACGGGGAGCATATAGCCGCCCGTGCTCTTTGTTCTGTCTATCATCTGCCGCTCAGCGCTCCGTCAGGCTGCCGCTCTCCCTTGTCTTCACCATGTCGATCACCCGCTGATTGCGGCTGCCGCGGTACTGCAGCTCCAGCGAGCGCTGCGCCTGCACATAGGGGCCGTCCACCAGCACATCGCACAGCGCCAGCAGCGCCTGCGTGTCGGCATCGGGCGAGCCCATGATGACCTCATAGGTACTGCCAGTATAGAGCCATACATTAAGCCCGCGCGCCTTGGCCGCCTGTGCCAGCGTCAGCGCCGCCTGCGGCTGCATCAGCGGCTCGCCGCCCGTCAGCGTCAGGCCGTCCAGCAGCGGATTGGCGTCCATCATGCGGATGACATCCTCGGTGTCTGCCTCCTTGCCGCCAAGCGGGTCGTGCGTATGCGGGTTGTGGCAGCCGGGGCAGTCATAGGGGCAGCCCTGAAAGAACACCGCCAGCCGCAGGCCGGGGCCGTCCACAATGCTGTCGTTGGCAATGCCGGAGAGTCGGAAGATCATGGGGGAGGCTCCTTTCTTGAGGCGTGGTAGTTGATGTTACTGTCGGGGCTTTCCAAGCAATTTGAATCACCCTTGGCTCATTACCGGGCGCAAAGAATCACTTCGCTCTCTTTGCTTTGGGGTCTTTGGGCTGCGGCCCAGGGAGGACGATGGGGGCTGTCCGCCCCCATGCCCCGGACTGGGGATT
>CAKTTM010000319.1 GCA_934615145.1 uncultured Clostridia bacterium
GTGCATATCCTGGTCAGTTCTATTGATTTTCTATGATATAATGGCTCCGAACAATGGACGGAGGATGGGAAAGACTTGTCGAGCGAAGCCTATGAGCTGCTGGCCCTGGGGATGCGCTACTGGTTTGTGCTGCTGGGTCTGGTGATCGTGCTGCGGGCGGGCCGATGGGCCTGGCACGATCGCCGGGTGCATCTGCGCACGCTCAGCGCCCTGCCCGATGCCGGACTGATGGGCGAATTGGTAAATCTGGACACTGGCGAGGGCTTGCCCCTGCCGCGAGAGGGCGTGATAGGCTCTGGCAAGGCCTGTGATATTCGTCTCAAGGGTTTGCGCCGGCGTGAGGCCGTCTTTGAGCTGCGTGAGGGCCTGGGGGTCAGGCTGAGCAGCTGTCACCGCCGCCATCAGATACTGCTTGACGGCGAGCCGCTGCGCAGGGATGGCTATGGCCTGCATGGCTCCAGGCTGAGTTTTCCCGGCTACTTTCTGCGCATGCGCCTGTTCGAGGGGCTTGATATCCCAGCCCGTTTGGCATCAGATACGCAGGAGGAAACAGCAGCGCCGGAGGACTTCAACATCGAGGAATACGCCACGCAAGGGGCGCTGGATTCACTGCCTTTCATGCCGCCGACGCTTGGCAACGCGCTGCCTTTGGAGTCTGTACAGCCCCAACCCGCGCCCTCATCTGAGACGCTCTATCCGCAGATCACCTGGGTCTACGCCAATCCGCCTGTGGAGCCTGACTACCACAACATAGCGCCCCCGCCTCAGGCACAGACTTGGTATGAGGATGATGGCGCGCAGCCACTCTATCCAGAGGATGAACCACAACAGGATCAGGCGCAGGCTCAGCCTCGGCGGCGCAGGAGGGGGGACAGGCATGCAAAGGTATAAGGCATCGCGCCATCCCGCCAACCTGCTGATCTCCACCATCGTCCTGTTTCTGTTCAGCGCTTTCCTGTTGCTTGCGCTCAAGGACATGAAGCCAAGCTCGCTGTTGATGGCTGGCCTGGTGCCACTGATCTTCTTTGTGGCGACAGTCTTCATTCCCAAACTCTTTCCGGCAGATCAGCTGCTGCTGAGCATGGTGAACTTTCTCTGTGCCCTGGGTGTGCTGGTGCTTTACCGCATGGATCCTAAGCAGGGGCTGGACCAGGCGCTCAACTATGGCATCGGTGTGCTGGCCATGCTGGGCTGCATTGTGCTGATGCGCATGATCCGTCACTGGCGGCCCCTGATCCCCCTCCTGGCTGTGGCAGCGCTGATCCTGATGGCCCTCCCTGTGCTTTTTGGGCAGGAGCGCAATGGTGCCCGTGCCTGGGTGAGCCTTGGGGGCATCGGCTTTCAGCCAAGCGAGCTGGTCAAGGTGGCACTGCTCATCATCGAGGCCTACCTGCTCTCCCAGCGCAAGATACTCTTTGCCGGGCTCTTTGCCGGGCTGTGCCTGCTGCTGCTGATGCTTCAGAAGGATCTGGGCACGGCGCTGATCTACTATGCTGTGGTACTGATCATGCTGTTTGTGGCCACGCGTAGCTACCTCTACCTGGGGCTTGGCGCCATCGGGGCCGGCATCGGGGGCTTCGTCGGTTACATGATGTTCAGCCATGTCAAGCGCCGCGCCCGCATCTGGCTGGATCCGTGGTATGACTACAGCGGCGCGGGCTACCAGGTGGTGCAGGCACTGATCGCCATGGTCAACGGCGGCGTCTGGGGCATGGGGCTGGGCCTGGGCAATGCCTATGTGATCCCGGAGGTGACGACTGACTTTGTGTTTTCCATCATCCTCAATGAGTTTGGGCTGATATTTGGTGTCTGCGTGGTGCTGATCTATGTGCTGCTCTTCCTGCGCGGCATCGG
>CAKTTM010000320.1 GCA_934615145.1 uncultured Clostridia bacterium
CAGGCGGGAGGCCAGCAGGCGCGCCGCGCTCTCGGTGCCGCCATAGATGGAGCCATAGACCACCATCACCGCCTCGTCTTCGGGCGCATAGCGGCTCCAGCGGTCATACTTGTCCAGGAACCAGCCCAGCTGGTCACGCCAGACGGGGCCGTGGAGGGGGCAGAGCATCCGGATGTCGATGGTGCCAGCCTTTTTCAAGGCATCCTGCACCTGCGGGCCGTACTTGCCCACGATGTTGGTGTAGTAGCGCCGGGCATCGGGCAGCCAGTCGCTTTCAAAGTTGACCTCGTCGGCAAAGAGGTTGCCGCCCAGGGCGCCGAAGCTGCCAAAGGCGTCAGCGGAGAAGAGTATCTTGTCCGTGGCGTCATAGGTCATCATCACCTCGGGCCAGTGCACCATGGGCGCCATCACAAAGTGCAGCTGGTGGCGGCCGGTCGACATGCTGTCGCCCTCGCCCACCAGGTAGCCATGGTCGGCCGGGTCAAAGCCAAAGAACTGCTTGATCATCGGCTGCGCGGCCTTGGAGCATATCAGCTGCACCCTGGGCCAGCGGGTCATCACCTCGCTGATGGCGCTGCAGTGGTCGGGCTCCATGTGGTTGATGATCAGGTAGTCAAGCGGCCTGCCCTTCAAGGCAAAGATCAAGTTTTCAAAGAATTGACCGGAGACCGAGCGGTCCACGGTGTCCAGCAGCGCCGTCTTCTCATCCAGCAGCAGGTAGGCATTGTAGCTCACCCCGCGCGGGATGGGGTAAGCATTCTCGAACAGCTCCAGCCGGCTGTCGCTGGCGCCCAGGTAGACCAGGTCATCGCTGATGTGGCGCACATTGTGCACGCCGGCAAACTTGGGCTTGCCCTCAAAGCCCGGCACGGCGGGCTGCTTTTGCTCCGCCTGCGCCAGAGGAATGCCACCCAAGATATGCAGCCCCGCCGCGCCCACCGCGCCGCCCGCCATGGTCTTGATAAACTGCCGCCTGTCCATTTCCTTGGGCATCACAATATCCTCCCTCGCCATAATCCTGCGTCCCCGCAAGACGATTATATAACGAGAGGGCTCTGCTTGTCTCTGCAATTGTGAAAAATTTTCTTTTCTCTTCCCCTATGCCCAGCGCCAGCTGCCCGGCTGATCAGCGATGACGAAGCCCAGGCTGCGCTGCAGCGCGATGGAGGGCTGGTTGCCCACCACGATCTGGCCAAAGACGCGCTGCCCCTGGTCAAGCAGGCGGTTGATCATCAGGCTCTCGATGGCGGTGGCCAGGCCCTGGCCGCGCCAATGCTCAAAGACATGCAGCATGCCAAGCGACCCTTCCTCATGCAGGCCGATGAAGCCCACCATCTCCTCCTGATACCAGCCGCCAAAGAGGCGGCCCTCGGCCACGGCCTCAGCTATCATCTCCACCGACAAGATGTCATAGTGCCGGGCCACCAGGGGCACATCGGCCGCCCGCATGGGCTTGAGGCCCACCAGGGGATGGCTGGGCAGCGGCGCCCTGCTGGGATAGACGCAGCTTAAGCACAGCATGCTGCTGCGCAGGTCAAAGAGCCTGTCGGCCTCCTCGTCCAGCGCGGTGCCCTCCAGCACCAGCCAGCGCGGCCTGTCCATGTCGCGCAGCAGCTGCCTGGCCGCCTGCTCATCATCCCACTGCAGCATGTGCCCATCACAGGCCCTGTCATAGATCAGCAGCGCGCCGGGCAGCACGCCCAGCACCTGGGCGTGGCCCTGCTCCAGGGCATGCAGGGGCAGCACGCGCTCCACCAGGCGCCGCCGGCAAAAGGTGATGGCTTGGGACAGGCCTGTATCCGATTGTCCTGACTTCATTTGCTCCAAAGCGGCCCGGCGGCAGCACCACA
>CAKTTM010000321.1 GCA_934615145.1 uncultured Clostridia bacterium
CATCAAGATGTCGCCGCCGGCCGGCAAAGTGGTGGACACGGTGCTGCTCAATGGTGCGGAGTGCGAGACCTTCCTGACGGCGGACTATCGCCTGATGCTGGAAAGCCCGGAGCGTGTGGTGGATGGTCTGCGCGCTGTGATGCGGGCCATGGATGTCAAGCGCGGCCTGATCGGTATTGAGGATAACAAGCCCGAGGCCATCCAGGCCATCACCAAGGCGGCGGCCGGGCATCCAGGCATCGAGGTCTGCGTGATGAAGACCAAGTACCCCCAGGGCGGTGAGAAACAGCTGATCACGGCGCTGACCAAGCGCGAGGTGCCCTCGGGTGGTCTGCCCTGTGATGTGGGCGTCGTGGTGCTCAATGTGGCGACCTCGGCTGCCATCACCGACGCGGTGGTGGAAGGCAAGCCGCTGATCAGCCGCATCACCACAGTGACGGGCGCTGTCAAAGAGCCGGGCAACCTGCTGCTGCGCATTGGCACCAGCTTTGCCGCGGCCATTGAGGCAAGCGGTGGTTATAGCCAGGAGCCGGGCAAGATATTCGCCGGCGGCTCCATGACGGGCATCTGCGCTCCCAATGACAGCGTCAGCATGACAAAGGCCAATAACGGCATCGTGGTGCTGGGTCTGAAGGATGCGATGCTGCCTGAGGAGAGCCCCTGCATCCGCTGCGGCAGGTGCATCCAGGCCTGCCCGGTGGGGCTCAACCCCTACCGCATGGTCACACAGTACAAGCTGGGCAACCTGGAGGAGACGGAGAAGCTCAATGTCATGGACTGCATTGTCTGCGGCGCCTGCTCCTATGTCTGCCCCGGCCGGATCTACCTGACGCCCAGGTTTAAGGATGCCAAGGATCTCATTAGCGCAAGGAGGGCAAAGAAGTGAATTTGCGCATATCAAACGGCCCCCACCTGCTGACCAAGGAGAGCACCCAGACGCTGATGCTGGATGTGCTGATCGCCTTGGCGCCTACCACGGCGGCCGGTGTCTATCTCTTTGGTCTGCATGCCGCCTGGGTGCTGGCGGTGGCGGTCATCAGCGCGGTGATCTGCGAGTATGTGTGGCAAAAGCTGATGAAGAAGACCGTGACCGTACGGGATCTGTCCGCTGTGGTCACCGGCCTGATCGTTGGCCTCAACATGCCTTCCGGCGCGCCGCTATGGCTGCCTGCCATTGGCAGCGCGGTGGCCATCTTGCTGGTCAAGCAGCTCTTTGGCGGCATGGGCCACAACTTCATGAACCCGGCGATGCTGGGGCGCGCCTTCCTGCTGGCCTCCTGGCCGGCCCGGATGACCACCTTCATGCTGCCCGAGCGCCTGCTGGGCACTTCCACAGCGCCTGCCGGCGTGGACATGGTCTCCGGCGCCACCACCCTGGTGCGTATACCCGACAATATCTCGCTGAGCGATCTGTTCCTGGGTAACATCCCTGGTTCCATCGGCGAGGTCTGTAAGATCGCCATTTTGATCGGCCTGCTGTATATGCTGGTGGTCAAGACGGTCACCTGGCATGTACCGGTATCTTTTCTGGGCACGGTGGCGGGGATGACCTGGCTTCTGGGCGGTGACCCGCTGATCGCGCTGCTGACCGGCGGCGTGCTCTTTGGCGCTGTGTTCATGGCCACTGACTATGTGACCAACCCGATGCAGAAGGGCGGCCAGCTGATCTTTGGCCTGGGCTGCGGCCTGATGGTGGTCATCATCCGCAGCTGGGGCGCCTATCCTGAAGGCGTTACCTACGCTATCCTGTTCATGAACTGTCTGACCCCCCCTGATCGACCGCTTTTCGAAAACCAAAGTGTATGGGATGGTGAAGAAGAATGT
>CAKTTM010000322.1 GCA_934615145.1 uncultured Clostridia bacterium
CTTGGGCCGCACGCAGTCAAAGATGACATTGGTGTGCGACTTGCCCTTGACGATGCGCAGGTCGTGGATGCTCAATTCCGGGTGGATGCTGGTGACCTCATGCGACAGCCAGCCGCGCAGGTCCAGCACCAGCGGATCCCGGGTCACGATGGGGTCCAGATGTACGATCAGGTGCAGCTGCTGCTCGCGCAGGAAATCGCGCTCGATGTTGTCGATGACATCGTGGCTTTGCATGATGTCCTCTTCGGCTGCCATCTCCACATGCACGCTGCCAAAGCGGCGCCCGGGACCGTAATCGTGTATCAGCAGGTCGTGGGTACCCAGCACGCCCGGATGGCTCATGATGCTCTCCTGTATCTGCTTGACCAGCTTGGGATCCGGCGCGCGGCCCAGCAGGGGGTCCAGCGTGTCTTTGATCAGCCCAAAGCCGGAATAGAGGATGAAGACCGACACCGCCATGCCCATCCAGCCGTCCAGGTTGATGCCCACAAAGTGTGATATCAGGGCGGCCAGCAGCACCGCGCCGGTGGTGATGACGTCGTTGCGGCTATCGGCGCTGGCGGCGTGCAGGGTATCGGAGTCTATCAGCCGGCCAATGGCGCTGTAAAAGCGCATCATCCAGCCCTTGAGCAGCATGGCGCCGGCCAGTATCCCCATGTTGAGCCAGCTAAAGAGCACAGGGCTTGGGCTTAGCACCTTGTCGAGGCTCGACTTGCCCAGCTCAAAGCCGATGATCATGATGATCACCGCCACAGTCAGCGCCGCCAGATACTCATAGCGCGCATGGCCGTAGGGGTGCTCTTCATCGGCCGGCTTGGCCCCCAGCTTGAAGCCCAGCAGGCTGATCACGCTGGAGGAGGCGTCGGACAGATTGTTGATGGCGTCGGCCATGATGGACACCGAGCCCGACAGCTGCCCGGCCAGGAACTTGAAGCCGGCCAGCCCCACATTTAACAGGATGCCCACCAGGCTTGCCATCCGGCCATAGCCTGTGCGCACCAGCGGGGACTGTGTCTGATGATGATCCTTGACAAAGGTCCTGATCAGCCATTGGGTCATAATAATGTAGAGGCCTCTTTCCTTGCTTGTCTTATTCCCGCATCGCCAGGCGCTCCATCTGGGCGTCCAGGCGCACCGCCAGCAGCGAGCTAATCAGCGCCAGCGCGATGTTGAGCAGCATGGGCAGCGAGCGGTCGATCTTGGACAGGGCGCCGGCGATGGTGCCAAAGGGCGCTGTCACCATCAGCGCCATCATGGTGGCCAGGCCCAGCATCCGCGCCCGCTCCTCACGCTCCATGGCCAGCATGTTGAGCGTGGTGATCAGCGGCGCCAGCGTGGCAAAGACGACGGCCTCCAGCACCACGGCCAGTATGATCAGGCCCAGGTAGCCCGTGTTCATGGTGAACAGCATCAGGTCGACCAGGGCCAGCAGCAGCATGGAGGCAATCAGCGGCGTCCTGAAGGTGCGCACATCAAGCCGGGGCACAATGATAAAGTAGCAGGCGAGCATCACCAGCGTGCGCAGCGTGCTCAGCAGCGAGAGGTTTTCCTCCGCCACGCCCAGCTTTTCGGTGATCAGCAGCGGCCAGAAGTTGTCATTGACCGAGCGTATCATGGTGTAGCAAGTGAAGATGGCCACCGTCAGCATGATGTGGCGGGTCTTGAACATGCGGCCCAGCACATGCCGGCTGTCCAGCACCCGGTGCAGTACGCGCATGCCCTGGACCTGCGCCATGCGCTGCAGGCCCACCGATGTCTCCCTGGTCTTGCGGTAGAGCAGCGTG
>CAKTTM010000323.1 GCA_934615145.1 uncultured Clostridia bacterium
GAGGGCAGCAGGCCGATGGAGCCGGTCAGCTTGCTGGCTTCATCGGAGAGGATGTCGCCAAATATGTTGGAACAGACCACCACGTCAAACTGCGCCGGGTCGCCGATCAGCTGCATGGCGGCGTTGTCCACCAGCATGTCGCTTAGCTTGACATCGGGGTATTCCTTGGCCAGCTCGTGCATGGTCTCACGCCAGAGGCGGGAGGACTCCATCACATTGGCCTTGTCGATGGAGCATAGCTTCTTGCCCCTGCCGCGCGCCGCCTCGAAGGCGACGCGGCCGATGCGCTCGATCTCCTTGACGGAGTAGATCTCGGTGTCCCAGGCCTGCTGGCCGTCTGGCGAGTCCTTGCGGCCGCTGGGGCCAAAGTAGATGCCGCCGGTCAGCTCGCGGACGATCATGATGTCAAAGCCACGGGCCGCGATGTCGGCGCGCAGGGGGCTGGCGTCCTTGAGCTCAGGCATCAGGCGCGCGGGACGCAGGTTGGCAAAGAGGCCCAGCTCCTTGCGGATGCCCAGCAGCGCGCGCTCCGGCCGCAGGTGACCGGGCAACTCGGGGCCGTCCCACTTGGGGCCACCCACCGCGCCCAACAGCACGCTGTCCGCCTTCAGGCAGGCCTCAAGGCTCTGCTTGGGCAGCGGCTCACCATAGGCATCGATGGCACAGCCGCCGGCGATCACCTGTTCAAAGCTGAACTTGTGGCCGTGCTTTTGCCCGATGCGCTCAAGCACCTGGATGGCGGCGTCCGTGATTTCGGGGCCTATGCCGTCGCCTGCCACCACGGCGATATGATAGCTCATAGCCCGCCCTCCTTCATGGCCTTCATCAAGCCGCCGGAGGTGATGATCTTCTGCAGGAAGGGCGGGAAGGGCGCAAAGCTCTTCTTCTCCCCCGTACTCAGGTTTTCAATGGTGCCGGCACCCAGATCCACCTTGACCTCGTCGCCCTTGTTGATGACGATGTCGCTGGTGATGATGGGCAGGCCTGTGTTGATGGCATTGCGGTAAAAGATGCGGGCAAAGGACTTGGCCACCACCACGGAGACGCCCGAGGTCTTGATGGCGATGGGCGCGTGCTCGCGCGAGGAGCCGCAGCCAAAGTTGATGCCGGCTGCGATGATGTCGCCCGCCTTAACTTCCTTGACGAAGTTGGGGTCGATATCCTCCATGCAGTGCTTGGCCAGCTCCTGATGGTCAGCAGTGTTCAGGTAGCGCGCCGGGATGATGACATCGGTATCGACATGATCCTTGTATACATGGGCTTTGCCTTGCAGTGTCATATGTTTATCCTCCCTCACAGTTCTTCAGGCGAAGCGATGCGGCCCAGCACGGCGCTGGCCGCCGCCACGGAGGCGCTCGCCAGATAGACCTCGCTGCCCGGATCGCCCATGCGGCCCACAAAGTTGCGGTTGGTGGTGGCGACACAGCGCTCGCCCTTGGCGAGGATGCCCATGTGGCCGCCCAGGCAGGGCCCGCAGGTGGGGGTGGAGACAGCGCAGCCGGCATCAAGGAAGATGTCAAACAGCCCCTGCTGCATGGCCTGCTGGTAGATCTTCTGCGTGGCGGGGATGATGATGGTGCGGGTGTGCTCATTGACCTGACGGCCCTTGAGGATCTCAGCCGCGGCCTGCAGATCGCTCAGCCTGCCGTTGGTGCAGGAGCCGATGACCACCTGGTCGATGCTCAGATCACCTGGGATGCTGTCAAAGCCCCTGGCGTTTTCCGGCAGGTGCGGGAAGGCCACCGTCAGCGGCACCTGGCTCAGATCGATAT
>CAKTTM010000324.1 GCA_934615145.1 uncultured Clostridia bacterium
CTTCAACGCCCTGAAGGAAACGCTGCTGAGCAACACCTTCACCGTGGTGCCCTCGCTGCGCTACGGCGTGGCGCAGAAGAACAACGCCGATATCCTGCTGGTTCTGGACGCCCTGGAGGTGGCCTACACCAACCCGCTGATCGACAGCTTCTGCATCGTCTCCGGCGACAGCGACTATGTGCCGCTGGTGGGCAAGCTGAAAAGCATGGGCAAGTTTGTGCTGGGCATCAGCCGAAGCGAGGTGGCCAGCTCCATCTTCATCAACGCCTGCAATGAGTTCCAGTTTCTGGAGTCGGTGTCCGTCCGCCGCCTGCCCGAGCCCAAGCAAAAGCGGGTGGATGAGGCAGCCGGTGACGACATGAGCCTGCTCAAACTCATCGAGAGCATTCTCGATGAGCAGGTGGAGGACGAGGAGATGTTCGCCAGCGAGCTCAAGGGCGTGCTGCTGCGCCTGCGCCCCGACTTCAACGAGAAGAGCTACGGCGCCGCCTCTTTTGCCAAGCTGCTGACCAATCTATCCGCCAAGTACGGCGTCATCAAGGTGCGCAGCGACAACTACAATGTCATGGTCTCCCTGACCCGCGATACCCAGGACAGCGGCAAGGCTGACAAGCCGCAGCTGACCAAGGACAACTGGGTGGCGGTCTTCAAGGAGCAGCTGGATCACTACAAGCAGGATGGCTTTGAGCGCATCAACCCCAGCATCCTCAAGGCCGATGTGCAGAGCCTCTACCCCGACTACAGCGAGAAGAGCATCGGCTTCAAGCGCTTCAGCGATGTGCTCAAGCACCTGGAGAAGGAAGATGTGCTCAAGCTGGAGATGGATCAGCAAAAGAATATGCTGATCAAGATGCTGTGAAGGAGCACGCCGTGCAGCCAGTCTACTCGGTCATCATCCCCTGCTACAACGAGGAAGCAGTCATCGAGGAAAGCTACAAGCGCCTGACACAGGTCATGCGCGGCATGGCTGAGCCCTACGAGCTGGTCTTCGTCAATGATGGCTCCAAGGATAAGACGGCCCAGATGCTGGATCATCTGGCCGATACCGATAAGCATGTGCGGGTGGTGCATTTCGCCCGCAATGGCGGGCACCAGATCGCCGTCACCGCCGGCCTTGACTACGCCACCGGCCAGGCCATCGTCATCATCGATGCCGACCTGCAGGATCCCCCCGAGGTCATCCCCCAGATGGCCCAGCGCTGGAAGGAAGGCGTCCAGGTGGTCTACGGCCAGCGGCGCAGCCGCGCGGGCGAGACCGCCTTCAAGAAGAAGACGGCCGAGCTCTATTACGGCCTGATGCAGCGGTTGACCAATAACGCCTTTCCCAAGGACACGGGCGATTTTCGCCTGGTGGATCAGCAGGTGGCCGATGTCATCCGCGATATGCCCGAGCACGCGCGCTACCTGCGCGGCATGTTCGCCTGGGCGGGCTTCAAGCAGGAGGCGCTGCTCTACGACCGCGACAAGCGCTTTGCCGGCGAGACGCACTATCCGCTCAAAAAGATGCTCAAGCTGGCCGCCGACGGCGTGATGAGCTTCTCGGACAAGCCGCTCAAGCTGCCGCTGTGGCTGGGGCTTATCTGGCTGGGCCTGGGCGGCCTGCTGCTGGTATTGTTTATTGTCCTGGCCTTGCTTGGCACTTCTGCCGGGCTGTGGTGGCTGGCGGTGCTGGGCTGCCTGATCGGCGGCAGCCTGATGGTCTCGCTTGGCATCATGGGTGGCTATATCGCCCGCATCTATGACGAGGCCAAGGGCAGGCCGCTGTATGTGGT
>CAKTTM010000325.1 GCA_934615145.1 uncultured Clostridia bacterium
GCGTTTTCACGCCGCCTTTCACATCACTCTCCACATTCAGCGGCAGCACCGGATCATGTACCGACAGCCGCAGCAGGAACCAGGCATTGGCCAGGCCCGGCGCCAGATCAAAGTTGATGCGGACGCCTTCACGATTGTCCGGCGCCACATGCCAGCCCTTGGCCTCCGAGGCATGGTCCATGACCGTCTCGATCAGGGAAATGCCGGTGGCCCGGAAGTCTTCGGATTGTATGTTCAGCCGCAGTTCCAGGCTCTCCATTGGCTCCTGCAGGCCATCGAGCATGCTGGAGATGCTCTTGCCCTCCCGCTTGAGCAGCATGGCCTGACAGATCAGCAGCGTGCTCAGATACATCCCGTCGTCCAGGAAATTGTTTTCCCTCAGTGCCGCATGGCCGCTGGTCTCTATTGCCAGCGGGCAATCCACCCCGGCCTGGTTGAGCCGCTTGGCCTCGTCGATCACATGCCTGTAGCCGCGCTTGAAGCGATAGTGCTCGCCGCCCCACTCGCCAATGAACTTGGTCAGACCCGACGAGGTGACGGAATCCGTCACGATGGTCAGGCCCGGCTTCTCATTGAGCAGCATGGCGGAGGTCAGCGCGATCAGGCGATTGCGGTTGATGGCTTTACCGGCTTGGTCTACCAGCGCCGCGCGGTCGCAATCGGCGTCAAACATGACGCCCAGATCAGCCGTATGGCGCATCACCGCCTGGCACAGGTCATCAATGGCCACGGGATCCTCTGGGTTGGGCGCATGATTGGGGAAGCGGCCATCGGGCACCAGGTACTGGCTGCCCTCCGTCCAGGCGCCCAACTCCTCAAGCATCCGGGCATAGAAGCCACCGGCGCCATTGCCGGCGTCAACCAAAATGTGGATGCCCAGCAGCGGCTTTGGCACATCGTCATCCAGCTTCTCACGCACCAAGGCCTTGAGCTTGTCCGTATAAGTCTTGAGGAAGTCTTGCGGCTGTACGGTGCCGATGTGGCCTACCGGCGGCAGTTCGCCAGCCATGAGCTCTACCAAGTGATGAAGTTCCGCCTCGTTGATGCCGCCCCTGGGCGTGAAAAACTTGAAGCCGTTGCGGTCCCAGGGATGATGGCTGGCCGTCACCATGATGGAGGCCTGGGCGATGGGCTGATCCCCCATCAAGCACTCGTACATGGCAGGCGTTGTGCACATGCCCAGATCCAGCACCTGCACACCCTGCAGCGACATGCCCCGCGCGCAGGCGGCCAGCAATGCGGGGCCGGACAGCCTAGAGTCCCGCCCAATGGCGATGGTGATCTGGCTGGTATCAAGCGGGCTGTTCTCGTCGATCCAGGCCGCAAAGGCCCGGCCAATCCGCTCAGCCACGGGGGCGGTCAGCTCGGCGCCTTCGCCCATAGCCAAGCCCCGCAGATCGGTCCCGCTGATCAATGCCTCATACTGACCCATGATTGCCCTCCAATACTGCAATCTCATGATAGCCGCGCAAGAGCTGGTAGAAGGGTGCCAGCAGGCTGAAGTCTTGCTCTAGCCTGCGCAGCAGCTCTTGAGAGTATATCCACTCACGCTGCGCATTCTGCCGGCTGATGTAAAAGTCCTTCAATAGGTAATATGGCCTTAGCTCCGCTTTGAGCTCCTCTGGTACAGTGAGCCGCTTGTGCTGATCGCCGCTGATGACCAGGTCCCTGCCTTTCAGGCTGGGCAGCAGATCCAGCAGATCATCAGGGTGAGAGATCATGCGCCTGCGCATCAT
>CAKTTM010000326.1 GCA_934615145.1 uncultured Clostridia bacterium
CTATAAGCCCTATTTGAAGGGTAACTGGCACAGCGGCCTGGCGGCCAAGCGTGGCCTCAAGCTGCTGACCTACCAATTGGTCTTTGCCTTTGTCTATTTATTTATCGGCCAGGCGCTGCTATTTGACGCGCTGGTGCTGCGGGTACTGATCAACCTGATGGTGGTGCTGGGCTTTGCTGCCCTGCTGTATTCTGATGGGGCGAAGACCGGCCTGGACGATGTGGCCTTTGCAGAGATCGCCCTGCAGCGTCAGGAGGCAGGAAAGGCCATCGACCAGGCGGATAAGGATCGCTGCTTCCATCCGCTGAAGGGATTTTTCACCGCCTTTGTGGGCACGTTGCCCCTGGTGCTGCTGGCGCTTGCCTTTGCCTTCATGACCAGCCTGCAGGTCCATCAGCTGGGCGCCTTGCCCGGCTGGGTACAGGCCTATGAGCGGCGGGCGGATGTGGGCCTGGCGCTGCAGTACTACCATGTCAGCGCGCCCTTTTCGCTGGTGGACGCGCTGCGCATCATCGTGCGGCTGAGCATCTTTCCCTATATCAACATGGCGGGCGCCGGCTCCAACCATACCCTGCTGCTGATGGAGCGGCTCAGCCCCCTGCTGGTGCTGATCATCCCCATGGGCTATGGGCTGGGCTATCAGCAGGGCAGGCGGCTGCGCGCGGGCGTGCACGGCGCCATCTCCACCGACAGCAAGCGCCGCGTGCAGAAGGAGCGCCGCGAGCGCAAGCGGCGCCAGCGCCAGGAACCGACCAAGCTGGTCTGAGGATGCGCATCATTGCAGGGACCTTGCGCTCGCGCAGGCTGCAGAGCCCTTCTGGCCTTGCGACGCGGCCCACGCTTGATCAGACGCGTGAGTCCCTGTTCAACATCCTGCAAAACAGGGTAGCGGGGGCCAGGGTGCTAGACCTGTTTGCAGGCAGCGGCGCGCTGGGCCTGGAGGCGCTTAGCCGAGGGGCTGACAGCGCGGTGTTCTGCGACAGCAGCCGTGAGGCGGCGCGCTGTGTCAGGCAAAACATCGAGGCCCTTGGGCTGGATCAGCAGGCCCGGCTGCTGCAGATGGATTGGTCGCGCGCACTGGAGACCCTCTCGGCTGAGGGTGAACAGTTCGACTTGATTTTCCTTGACCCGCCCTATGATCTGAGCCTGGACGGCGTGCTGAGCGCCATCGCCCAGCAAGGCTTGCTGGCGCAGGAAGGGCTGATCACCGCGGAGCACGACAGGCGGCAGGCCATCACCCTGCCGGCGGGTCTGGAGCGCTATCGTCAGAAAGACTATCGCGGGACACAGATCGACTTCATACGATGGGAGGCATCGTAGATGAAAACAGCGGTATTTCCCGGCAGCTTTGACCCGGTGACCAAGGGGCACATCGACCTGATGCTGCGCTCCTTAAAACTGTGCAACCGGCTGTTGGTGGCCATCCTGATCAATCCGGACAAGCGCGGCGTCTTCCCAGTGGAGCGGCGCATCGCCATGATACGGGAGGCGCTGGGCGATCAGCCGGCCATTGAGGTGCTTAGCTATAGCGGCCTGCTGGTCGATTTTGTCAGGGAATACAAGGCGGACTTTGTCATCCGAGGCGTGCGCGGCGTGGCCGATCTGGAGAGCGAGTCGGCCATGGCCTTCACCAACGCCAAGCTGATGCCGGGGCTGGAGACCATCTTTCTGCCCGCCAGCGCCGAGTATGTGACGCTAAGCTCCTCGCTGGTGCGGCAGAT
>CAKTTM010000327.1 GCA_934615145.1 uncultured Clostridia bacterium
GGGCATCAGCTTTGGCGGCCTGAAGGCAGCCGAAAACATCAATATCAGCCTGATGAACAATGAGATCGTGGGGCTCATTGGCCCCAATGGTGCCGGCAAGACCACGGTCTTCAATCTGCTGACCGGCGTCTACCAGCCCACACAGGGCGACATTGTCTTGCTGGGCAAGTCAATCGTGGGGGTGCCAACGCACCGCATCACTGAGGACGGCATCGCCCGGACCTTCCAGAACATACGCCTGTTCAAGTCCATGTCGGTGCTGGACAATATCAAGGTGGCCTTCCACACGCGCATGCAGTACTCCCCCCTATCGGGCATCGTGCGCGATGGTCACTACGCCAGCGAGGAGCGCGGCATCGATATCCGCGCCAGAGAGCTGCTCAAGGTCTTTGACATGGAGGATGTGGCAGAGGCACAGGCGGATGGCCTGCCCTACGGGCAGCAGCGCAAGCTGGAGATCTGCCGCGCCCTGGCCTGCAACCCCAAGGTGCTGCTGCTGGATGAACCTGCCGCCGGCATGAACCCGATCGAAACGCAGGAGCTGATGAACACCATCCGCATCATCCGCAACCGCTTCTCGGTGGCTATCTTGCTCATTGAGCACGATATGAAGCTGGTCATGGGCATCTGCGAGCGCATCTATGTTCTCAACTATGGCCGGATCATCGCCGAAGGCTCTCCCCAGGCCATCCGCAATAACCCTGAGGTCGTGGCTGCCTATCTGGGCACCACGGAAGGAACGCAGCAGGGCAGTGAGGAGGCAGCGCATGCTTAAGGTAGACAATATCACCGTGTTCTACGGCGCCATTCAGGCGCTGCGCGGCATCAGCTTCCATGTCAATCCCGGTGAGATCGTGACACTCATCGGCGCCAATGGCGCGGGCAAGACCTCCATCCTCAACGCCATCTCGGGGCTCATCCCCTGCCGCAGCGGCGACATCAGCTTCCTGGGCAATGCCCAGGTCAAGGTGCCGGCCCATCAGCGCGTGACAGCGGGCCTGGTGCATGTACCCGAGGGCAGGCGTGTGTTTGCCAAGATGTCTGTGCACGAGAACCTGGAGATGGGCGCCTATGTCCGCACCGATAGCCAGGCCGTCCACAAGGACCTGGAGCGCGTGTTCACCCACTTTCCCCGACTTAAAGAGCGCAGGCGCCAGGCGGCAGGCACCCTGTCAGGCGGTGAGCAGCAGATGCTGGCCATTGGTCGTGCCCTGATGAGCCAGCCCAAGCTGATCATGATGGATGAGCCTTCCATGGGTTTAGCGCCCCTGCTGGTGCAGGAGATCTTCACCATCGTTCGCGAGATCAATGCCGAGGGCACCACCGTGCTGCTGGTCGAGCAAAACGCGCAGATGGCGCTCTCCACCGCGCACCGCGCCTATGTGCTGGAGACAGGCAACATCGTCAAGGAAGGCCTGGCTCGCGATCTGCTGGTGGATGAGGATGTCAAGCGGGCCTATTTAGGCACCTGAGCTAAACAAACTGAGATTACAAAGACAACGAGGCCCCTCAATCGAGGGGCCCCGTGTTATTTTGGTTGAACTCAGCGGAAGGCCTGTTGCAGCGCTGATGCCAGGTCAGTCTTCTCCCAGGGGAAGAGCAGGCCATCGCGGCCAAAGTGACCATAGTTGGCGGTCTGGCGGTAGATAGGCCTGCGCAAATCCAGCCTGCTGATGATGCCCGCTGGCGTCAGGCTGACCAGGTCTTGCAG
>CAKTTM010000328.1 GCA_934615145.1 uncultured Clostridia bacterium
GCCGCCACCATCGCCGTGCGCCAGGTGCCCTGGGAGGATTGCCACCGCTTTGGCATCATGAACACCGACAGCGACGGCAACATCATCGAGTTTGAGGAGAAGCCGGCCAAGCCCAAGAGCAACAATGCCTCCATGGGCGTCTATGTGTTCACCTGGTCCAAGCTCAAGGACTATCTGGAGAAGGACGAGGCGACGCCGGGCAGCGACAATGACTTTGGCAAGAACATCATCCCCACCATGCTGGCCTCCGGCGACAGGCTCAGCGCCTTTAACTTTGGCGGCTACTGGAAGGATGTGGGCACGATTGAGAGCCTGTGGGACGCCAACATGGACCTGCTGACCATCCCGCCGCCCATCGACCTGCATGACCGCAGCTGGCGCATCTACGCGCGCAACATCGGCATGCCGCCGCACTATACCTCGGCCTCGGGCTCGGTGGAAAACAGCCTGATCACCGAGGGCTGCGAGATCAGGGGCAAGGTGAGCAACTCGGTGCTCTCCGCCGGCGTGGTCGTGGCAGACGGCGCCCAGGTGGACGGCTGCGTCATCATGCCCACCGCCTTCATCGGCGCTGGCGCCAGGCTCCAGCGCGCCATCATCGCAGAAGGCGCCGTCATCGGCCCCAACTGCGTGATCGGTGAGGAGACGGGCAACATCGCGGTGGTAGGGGGCGGCGTGGTCGTCCCCGAGGGCACCGTTGTCAAGGCCGGCGAGCAGCTGGGCGATTGAGAGGGGAGAGCAATATGAAACGAGATATCGTAGGCCTGATCTATACGGGCGAGCGCATTGACGAGCTGCGCGACCTGACCCGCGTGCGCGCGGTGGCGGCGCTGCCGATGCTGGGCCGCTACCGGATGATCGACTTCCTGCTGGCCAATATGATCCATTCGGACATCAAGAACATCGGCATCATCATGCAGAAGAACTACCACAGCCTGATGGACCACCTGGGCAGCGGGCGCGAGTGGGATCTGCACGGCAAGCGCTCGGGCATGACCATACTGCCCCCCTATATGAACCGCGAGAATGTGGGCGTCTATGAAGGCCTGCTGGACGCGCTGCGCAGCAACCTGAACTTTTTAAGAAAGAGCAAGGAGCGCTACATCGCCGTCTCCGACTCCTATATCCTCTACTCGGTCAACTTTGACAAGATGCTGGAGAAGCACCTGACCGCCGGCGCTGATATGACGCTGCTCTACACCAAAGAGCGCTCCGCCCGCCGTAATGGCCTGGGCCGCTACCTGGACATCGGCAGCGACGGCACGGTCTTTCAGATGGAGATCGACCCCACCATCCCCCATTACGGCAATACTTACATGGGCGTCTTCCTGGTGCGCCGCGAGCTGCTGATCGACCTGGTGGACCGCGCGGTGTCGTCAGGCTATCACCACTTCAGCCGCGAGCTGCTGATGCAGATGCTGCGGGAGAAGATGTACAAGATATCCAGCTATGAGTGCACAGGCAAGGTCTGGCTGCTGGACTCTATCGAGAGCTATTTCCAGGCCAATATGGAGTTTTTGAGCACGCAAGTGCGCGAGAAATACTTCAGCACCGAGCGCCCTGTCTGGACCAAGCTGCGCGACGAGATGCCCGCCCGCTACGCGCCCGGCGCCAGCGTGAGCAATTCACTGGTGGCAGACGGCTGCATCATCGAGGGCAGGGTGGAAAACTCCATCCTCTTCCGCGGC
>CAKTTM010000329.1 GCA_934615145.1 uncultured Clostridia bacterium
GGTGGCCCGGATCAACCCCGCCTCAAGGGACTATGACGCCGAAGACCTCTACAAGTCCGGCGGTATCCCCCAGGTGATGAAGGTGATACAGGACAAGCTCTACCTGGATGTGATGACGGCCGAAGGCAGGACGTTGAAGGACAACCTGGCGCACTACACCAACCCCTTTGGCGTCAACCCCGAGGTCATCCGCCCGCTGGATAACCCCCACAGCACCCTGGGCGGCCTGGCCATCATGCGGGGCAATATCGCCCCCGAAAGCGGCGTGGCCAAGCCTGCCGCCATCGCCGAGGAGGCGCGGGTCTTCACCGGCACCGCCGTCTGCTTTGACAGCGAGGACGATGCCTTGAAGGCCATCAGCGCCAATCAGATCAAGTCCGGCGATGTGGTGGTCATCCGCTACGAGGGCCCCAAGGGTGGCCCCGGCATGCGGGAGATGTACCTGACCCTCAAGATGCTAAACGGCCAGGGCCTGGCCAAGACCACCGCCGTCATCACCGACGGGCGCTTCTCAGGCACCAACAATGGCTGCTTTGTGGGCCATATATCGCCGGAGGCCGCGGCCGGCGGCCCGCTGGCGCTGCTCAAAGACGGGGACAAGATCACCATCGATGTCTTCCAGAAGAAGCTGGAGGCCGATGTATCACCCGAGGAGTTTGAGCGCCGCCGCAAGGACTGGCACTTTGAGCCGCGCAAGGTCTACGGCGGCTTCATGGGGCGCTATGTGCGGCTGGTGCGCTCGGCCGCCGATGGCGCCATCCTGGACTGACACAGTCCAAGCCATCTGATTGAGGAGGGACCAGCATGAGTTTTGCGAAGTTTCCGGAGATCCACTACCAGATCAAGGGCATGGAGGACATCCAGCTGCCCCGCATGGTCAAGATCCGCCAGCTCTACGACAAGTATAAGATCGAGGACCTGGCCGCCTTTGCCCGTCAGGAGCTGGAGGGCAAGCTGTCAGCGGAGCTAAAGGGCAGCCTGAAAGGCAAGCGCATCTGCATCACGGCCGGCAGCCGCGGCATACCGCATATCGACCTGATCATCAAGACCGTCATCGACTGGCTCAAGGAAAAGGGCGCCCAGCCCTTCATCATCCCGGCCATGGGCAGCCACGGCGGCGGCACCGCCGAGGGGCAGAAGGAGTATATCGCGGGCTTTGGCATCACCGAGGAGGCGATGGGGGCACCGGTGCTCAGTTCCATGGAGGTGGTCAAGCTCGACGAGATGGCAGACGGCACGCCTGTCTACTGCGACAAGATCGCCTATGAGTCCGACGGCATCATCATCTTTAACAAGATCAAGCCCCACACCGATTTCCGCGGGCCCTGGGAGAGCGGCCTGGCCAAGATGTGCGCGATCGGCATCTCCAAGCATCAGGGCGCCAGCTACTTCCACATGAAGGGCTTCCCCAGCTTTGCCAAGCGCATCCCCGAGGTGGCGCGCATCCTGATCGACAAGGCACCTGTCATCTTTGGCCTGGGCGTGGTGCAAAACGCCTATGACGAGATCAGCGAGCTGGAGGTCATGCCCGCCAACCAGATCATGGACAGGGACGCGGCGCTGCTGGAGGTGGCCAAGGCCAAGATCGCCAGCTTTAAGATGAAGAGTATGGATGTGCTGATCATCGACGAGATCGGCAAGAACATCTCCGGCAACGGCCA
>CAKTTM010000330.1 GCA_934615145.1 uncultured Clostridia bacterium
ATACAGGCCGGCAGCCGCTTTCACTTTGAGATCGCGGGCGACCTGATCGATGACAAGATGCTGGCGCTGGTGGCCGATTCGCCGGCGGGGCTGTTTCAGTTTGAGATCGGCCTGCAGTCCATGAATGAGCAGACGCTGGACGCCGTGCGGCGTCGCACAGCTATGCCGCTGCTGATCCGCCAGACCCTGGCGCTGATTGAGACTGGCAAGGCCCATGTGCACCTGGACCTGATCGCCGGCCTGCCCGAGGAGGGGCTGGCACAGTTCGCCCAGGGCTTTGCCCAGGCCTACGCGCTGGGGGCGCATGCCCTGCAGCTGGGCTTCTTAAAGCTGCTGCACGGCAGCAGCATGCGTGAGGAGCCGGAAAACTACCCGCTGCGCTTTGAGCAGCGCGCGCCCTACCAGGTGCTGGACACGCCCTGGATGAGTGCCGAGGACCTGCAGCAGCTGGCGCTGGTGGCCCACGCCCTTGACAAGGTGCACAACAGCGGCCGTTTCATTGGCACGCTGCGCTTTGTGACACAAGAAAAGGGCCTGCGGCCCTATGAACTCTATTTGGATATAGGCCAGGCCATCCAGGGCATTGCCCCGCTGTCGCTGGACAGGCTGACCTGCCTGGTCTATGAGCGGCTCTGTGCCCTGCTGCCGGAGGAGGCCGCGCGCCTGCGCGACCTGATGGCGCTTGACCGCCTGAGCGCCAACCCCGGCGGCGGCCTGCCCGACTGCCTCATCCAGCGCGGCCCCTGGCACCGCCAGGCCCGCAAGGCGCTGGAGCGCCGCTACCCCAACAGCACCGGCCAACCGCGCGCCATCGCCCTGATCAGCGCTGATGGTGAGGCCAAGGTCGCCTTTCCCGCCGGCGGCGCGGCCAATCCGGTGACCGGCCTGCACCCGCTGCGCCTGATATCGCTGGCGGCGCTGGGCATCGACATCGACCAGGCGCCTTAGTCCGCCTTCACATCGATATTCAGGCCCACCGGGCAGTGATCGCTGCCCAGCACATGATCCTCGATGAAGGCGCTGTTCACCTTGTCCATCAGCGAGGCGGAGACCACGAAATAGTCGATCCGCCAGCCGGTGTTGTTCGCCCTGGCGTTTGAGCGGTAGCTCCACCAGGTGTAGGCGTTGATCTTGTCAGGATAGAGCACGCGGAAGGTATCGCGGAAGCCGGCGTCCAGCAGCTGGGTCATCTTGGCCCGCTCCTGCGGGCTGAAGCCGGGGTTGCCCACATTCTGCTTGGGGTTTTTTAGGTCGATCTCCTGGTGGGCCACATTCAGGTCGCCACAGTAGATGACCGGCTTTGTCTTTTCCAGATGCAGCAGGTAGGCCCGCATGTCATCCTCAAAGCCCATGCGGTAGTCCAGGCGCTTGAGCTCGGGCTGGGCGTTGGGCACATAGCAGTTGACGAAGTAAAAGTCCGGATACTCCAGCGTCTGCACGCGGCCCTCATCGGCGTGCAGCGGCTCTTGATCCTCCGCCATGCGCATGCCGCGGCTGACGGTCAGCGGCTCGTGCTTGGTGAACACCGCTGTGCCAGAGTAGCCCTTCTTTTGCGCGCTATGATAATAGGCATAGTAGCCCTCCGGCGCGAAATCGGCCTGGCCTTCCTGCATCTTGGTCTCCTGTATGGCGAAAAAGTCGGCGTC
>CAKTTM010000331.1 GCA_934615145.1 uncultured Clostridia bacterium
GTTTGGCGGTGACAGCCGCATTCTGACCGGTGAGCTTGCGGATCAAGCACAGGGGGAGGCGCAGGCATGAGCATCGATCACAAACAGGTAGATATACTGATCATCGGCGCCGGCCCTGCCGGCCTGGCCGCGGCCATCGCGGCGCGTGAGGCTGGCATTGACAGCGTACTGGTGCTGGAGCGCGAGGACTGGCAGGGCGGCATCCTGCAGCAGTGCATCCATAATGGCTTTGGCCTGCACCGCTTCCAGGTGGAATTGACAGGACCCGAGTATGCCCAGCGTGACATCGATAAGGCGCGTGAACTGAACATCGACATCAGGACAGGTGTCACGGTGCTGGAGGTGAGCGAGGACAGGTTGGTCAGCGCCATCAGCCGTGAGGAGGGCCTGCAGGTCTACGCGGCCAAGGCGGTGATACTGGCCATGGGCTGCAGGGAGCGGCCGCGCGGCGCGCTGGCCATCCCCGGCACCCGCTGTGCGGGCATCTTCAGCGCGGGCACGGCCCAGCGTTTTGTCAACATGGAGGGTTACATGCCCGGCAGCCGTGTGGTCATCCTGGGCTCTGGCGACATCGGCCTGATCATGGCCCGGCGCATGACGCTGCAGGGCGCCCAGGTGCTGGCCTGTGTGGAGCTGATGCCCTACTCCAGTGGTCTCAACCGCAATATCGTGCAGTGCCTGGAGGACTACGATATCCCGCTGATGCTCAGCCACACGGTGGTGGATATCAAGGGCCGCGAGCGCCTGGAGGGCGTGACCGTGGCCCAGGTGGACGATCAGCGCCGGCCCATACCGGGCACTGAAAAGCACTTTGACTGCGACACCCTGCTGCTGTCCGTGGGCCTGATACCGGAGAACGAGCTGTCGCTGGGCGCGGGTGTTAAGCTCAGCGACATCACCAGCGGCGCCATGGTTGATAATTCGCTGCAGACCAATGTGCCAGGCATTTTTGCCTGCGGCAATGTGCTGCATGTGCATGATCTGGTGGATCATGTCTCAGCTGAGAGCGCCGTGGCCGGCCGCGCCGCGGCGGCCTATGTGCGGGGCAAGGCCTGGCAGGGCGAGCGGGTGGCGGTGGTGGACGGGCAGGGCGTGCGCGGCGTGGTGCCCCAATCGGTCATACTGCCGGAGGCGCCCATCGACTTTTCCATTGACTTCATGTTCAGGCCGGACAAGGTCTACAAGGATCACTACACCGTCATCAGGGCAGGCGATGAGCTGCTCAGCTGCAGGCGCAGCATGATACTGACCCCCGGCGAAATGGCGGTGGCCAACCTCAAGCCAGAGCAGCTGGAGCGTTGCCGGGGGGCTTCGCAGATCAGTATATCCATCAGCCCGGACAAACAGGTCTGAGCAAAATACAGCAATCCGCCCCGGCGATGCATCTGCCGGGGCGGATTGCTGTC
The DNA here is from genome assembly GCA_934615145.1 of uncultured Clostridia bacterium. Classification (GTDB taxonomy): domain Bacteria; phylum Bacillota; class Clostridia; order Christensenellales; family Aristaeellaceae; genus UBA1038. The sequence goes on from CAKTTM010000331.1 coordinate 1,407, forward strand.
TATCACTAATTAGGCGTCTGCGTAGCCCTTGGGGTTCATGCTCTGCCAGCGCCAGGCGTCGCGGCACATGTCATCCAGGTTCTTCTCAGCCCGCCAGCCGAGCAAGCCCGCGGCCTTGTCAGGCTTGGCATAGACCGCGGAGACATCGCCCGCCCGGCGGGGGCCGATGACAAAGGGGATGGGGCGGCCGATCACCTTTTCAAAGGCATGCACGATGTCCAGCACGCTGTAGCCA
>CAKTTM010000332.1 GCA_934615145.1 uncultured Clostridia bacterium
TCAAAACCGACTTCTTCGAGGCCAGGAGTACCGCCTACGCCAAGTCAAGCGCGCTGGTGGACGATTTGTAAGACTGCTTGATGGCCGACATCTGCCCTTGCAAGTGGCGGCTCCTTGAAGTACAATAGGCACAGACATATTCATCAGGCGATGCGGGGGTACCCTTCATCGCCTTTGCATTGAAGGGAGCAGCATCTTGATCGGTTTTGACCATGACCGCTACACGCAGCTGCAATCGCAGCATATCCGCGAGCGCATTGACCAGTTTGGGGGCAAGCTCTACCTGGAGATGGGCGGCAAGCTATTTGACGACCATCACGCCGCGCGCGTGCTGCCCGGCTTCCGGCCCGACAGCAAGATCAGCATGCTGATGACGCTGCGCGAGCAGGCGGAGATCATCATCGTCATCAACGCTGACGACATCGAGAAGAACAAGGTGCGCGGCGACCTGGGCATCACCTATGACGCCGATGTGCTGAGGCTGATCGATGCCTTCCGTGCGGCGGGGCTGCCGGTGATATCGGTGGTCATCACCCAGTACGCGGCGCAGAGCCACGCGGCCAAGTTCCGCAGGCGGCTGCGCAGCCTGGGCGTCAAGGTCTACCTGCACTACGCCATCGCCAACTATCCCAGCGACGTCAACCTGATCGTCTCTGACAAGGGCTTTGGCAAGAATGAGTTTGTAGAGACCAGCAAGCCCCTGATACTGGTCACGGCGCCGGGCCCGGGCTCTGGCAAGATGGCGGTGTGCCTAAGCCAGCTGTATCAGGAGCATCAGCGCGGGGTCAAGGCCGGCTATGCCAAGTTTGAGACCTTCCCCATCTGGAACCTGCCGCTGAGCCACCCGGTCAACATCGCCTATGAGGCGGCGACCATTGACCTCAATGACGTCAACATGATCGACCCCTACCACCTGGAGAAGTACGGCATCACCACGGTGAACTATAACCGTGACATCGAGGTCTTCCCCATCCTCAACACCATCTTTGAGCGCATCTGGGGCACCTCGCCCTATTTCTCGCCCACCGACATGGGCGTCAACATGGTGGGGGCCTGCATCACCGACGACGCCATCGTCCAGGACGCCGCGCGCCAGGAGGTCATCCGCCGCTACTACACGGCGCTGGTGGAGGTCAGGAAAGGCACATCCACCGATGAAGAGGTGGACAAGCTGCGCATCCTGATGCAGAAGCTGAACATCTCAGACGACGACAGGCCGGTCATCGCCGCCGCCCGCAAGCGCGCCGAGCAGACGGGCGATCCGGCGGCCGCCATCCAGCTGCCTAGCGGCGAGGTGGTCACCGGCAAGACATCCAAGCTGCTGGGCGCCTCGGCTGCCCTGGTGCTAAACGCTGTCAAGCGCCTGGCCGGTATCGCCAAGCCCGTCAAGCTCATCCCCCCCGAGGTCATAGGCCCTGTGCAGAGCCTCAAATGCGACTATCTGGGCAACCATAACCCCAGGCTGCATACCGATGAGGTGCTGGTGGCGCTGTCCATCACCGCCGCCACCAGTCAGGAGGCGGCGCTGGCGCTGCAGCAGCTTAAATTGCTCAAGGGCTGCGAGGTGCATACTTCTGTCATCCTCTCGCCTGTGGATGAAAAGATATTCCGCAACCTGGGTG
>CAKTTM010000333.1 GCA_934615145.1 uncultured Clostridia bacterium
GCGCGCAAAGGCCTGCTGCTCAATGCCCGAAGTGAAACCGCAGACCAAAGCCCCCTGTTCGCCCCCATGATGCAAGGCGCGCGCTGTCTGATCCCGGCCAATGATTTCTACGAGTGGGACTCGGCCAAGCGCCCGCATACCTTTCATCCCCCGCCCGGGCAACTGCTCTACATGGCCGGGCTCTATATGCGTGCCAAACCGCTGCCCTGCTATGTGATCCTCACGCGCCAGGCTGATGAGGCCGTCAGCCCCATCCACCACAGGATGCCCCTGCTGATGAGCAGCGCTGAATACTGTGAAGCCTGGCTGCGATCACCCGCGCTGGCGCTGGAACTGCTGCGCATCGAGCCTGATTTGAGCCTGGAGGTCAGATCTGCCTGACCGCCCTCTTCATTGCCAGAGGCATGAAAATCATGTAAAATAACAGCGGAGGGACAGCCATGCAACATGATCCGCAGGAGTATTATGATCTGAAGGAAGAGCGCAGACAGGCCAGGCATGACCGCCTGGAGCTGTTCGCGGGGCTTTCCGATTTTCTGGCCGTCGTGCTGGGCACTGTGGTCATTTTGCTATTGGTGCTGCTGATCATCAGCCTGATCAACTGGCTGCGGCAGGACATCGCGTCGACCTTTACCATTCTCAACTCCCGCATGTAGGCAGGAGACATGACGATCAACTGGACAGAGTTAAACGCGGCGATACAGGCTTGTACCGCCTGTTTGCTCCATCAGGGCATCACGCACAAGGTACCTGGCCAGGGCAACCCTGAGGCCAGGCTGATGCTGATCGGCGAGGGGCCGGGCTATCAGGAGGACAGGCAGGGCCTGGCCTTGGTGGGGCCGGCGGGCGAGCTGCTGACCAGCATGCTGGCAGCCATTGATCTCAAGCGCGAGGACGTGTTCATCGCCAATGTGGTCAAGTGCAGGCCGCCGGGCAACCGCGCGCCAAGCCCGGAGGAGGCCGCCTCTTGCCTGCCCTTCCTGCGTGCGCAGTTCCTGCTGGTCAGGCCGCAGGTGATCTTGCTATTGGGGGCGACGGCGCTGAAGAGCCTGATATCGCAGGACATGGGTATCACGCGCAGCCGTGGGCAGTGGATAGAGCGCAAGGGCATCTGGTTCATGCCCAGCTATCATCCGGCGGCGCTGCTGCGTGATGCTGCCAAGAAGCGTGAGTCCTGGCAGGATCTGCAGCTGGTGCGGGACAAGCTGCGCGCGCTGGAGGGAGAAAGATGACAATGGCGGCGCTGAATCAGCGCTTTTCAGAACAAATCATGAGGGATCCTCTGGCGCAAGGCAAAGCGCTGGTGATGGGTGAAGGCCAGGATATGTCGCCCGTGATCATGCTGGTGGGGGAGGCGCCTGGCGAGCAGGAGACCCTGCAGCGCCGGCCCTTTGTGGGCAAGGCCGGCCGCAATCTGGATATGTTTCTTGAAGTGCTGGGCCTTGAGCGCGCTAGCATTTACATCAGCAATGTGGTCAAATGGCGACCGACGAGGCAGAGCGTCCGCGGGCGGCTGTCAAACCGTCCGCCCAACCGGCAGGAGCTGGCGCTGTTCGCCCCTTGGCTGCAGGCAGAGAC
>CAKTTM010000334.1 GCA_934615145.1 uncultured Clostridia bacterium
GTGCTGCGCACCGCACTCAATGGCGTGGGCGTGCTGGGCAACCTGTCTGTTGACACCATTGCCGATCTGCGCACGGCCTGCGACGAGGCCTTTGACCTGCTGCTCAACCAGCCCAGAAGTGCTGAGAGCATCACGCTGTACTGCGCGCTGACAGGCCGCATGCTGTCGCTCAAGCTTAGCGCCCAGCGCGCCTTCAGCTTTCAAAACTGTGTGCCGGCCGATCCCGAGGTCTCCAACCTCATCATCGGCACCCTGGCCACTGATGTGCACCTGGAGGGTGATTCCTGCGGGATATATAGCGTCAAGATGTCGCTGCCCGCGCAGGCAAGCTAAGAGATGAATGCAGACCTGATCCACCAGACGGCCCAGGCCTACGCCCTGGATCCCAGCGAGGCCACGATGGAGGCGGCGACATTGGCCGCCCTCCCATTGTGCCATGCCATCGCCGCGCGCTTTATCGGCCGCGGGGTGGAGCTTGAGGATCTGCGGCAGGTGGCGGCCATGGCGCTGATCAATGCCCTGCGGGGCTTTGACCCGCATCGGGGCCTGCGCTTTACCACCTATGTGACGCCCACCATCACCGGCACGCTGCGCAACTATATCCGCGACCGGGCGCAGCTGGTGCGCACGCCGCGCGGCCTGCGCGAGCAGGGGATCGAGCTGGACCGCATGGTGGAGAGCCTAACGCAGAGCCTGCACCGCGAGCCGACGGTGGCCGAGCTGTCTGAAAGCCTGCACTGGACCCACGAAAGAGTGCTGGATGTGCAGGCGATGCGTGAGAAGTCCCAAGTCGCCTCCTTTGATGCGCCGGATGAGAACGGTCTGATGCTCTTTGATAAATTGGGCGGCGACGAGAGCGGCTATGAGACCTTTGAGGCCAGGGAAGACCTGCGCCGGGCGCTCAAGGTGCTGTCAAGCGACGAGAAAAAGCTGCTGGCCTACCGCTTCCGCGACAGGCTCAGCCAGCAGGTGACGGCGCAGAAGATGGGCATGACCCAGATGCAGGTCTCGCGTATGGAGCGCAGGGTGCTGACCCTGCTGCGCCAGGAGATGACACAGGTATGAAGCAGCTGCTCACCCAGCGGCTGGTGAGCCTGGGCGCCGCCAAGGACGCGCGGGCGGCGGCGGCGCTGGTGATGGCAGGCCAGGTCTATGTATCGGGCCAGCGGGCACGGGCCGGCCAAAGGGTCAGTACGGATGATCAGATCAGCCTGCGCGGCCAGAATGAGCGCTATGTCAGCAAGGGCGGCCTGAAGCTGGAAGCTGCCATCGCGGCCTTTGACATCGATGTGTCAGGCCGCGTCTGCCTTGATGCCGGCGCCTCCACCGGCGGCTTTACGGACTGCCTGCTCCAGCACGGGGCGGCGCTGGTCTACGCGGTGGATGTGGGCTATGGCCAGCTGATGGGCAGCCTGCGGCAGGACAGCCGGGTGCGCAATCTGGAGCGTACCAATGTGTCAGATGCCTCGCTGCTCACCCTCTCCCCCGGGCCCGATCTGGGCACGGTGGACCTGAGCTATCTGTCGCTCAAAGAGGCCATCCCCCAGTTTGCCGCGATACTGCATGGGCAGGGT
>CAKTTM010000335.1 GCA_934615145.1 uncultured Clostridia bacterium
GTTCATGCCATTCGATGGCGGTGAGCCCCTCGCCGCCTATCATCTCCACCAGCCCTGCCGCCTCGATCTCCTCGGCGTCCTGCAGACGGTACCAGTCAAAGTGATGCAGCCTCAACCGCCCGGTCTGGTAGAGGTTGAGCAAGGTGAAGGTGGGGCTGGGGATGGGACCCTCGATGCCCAGGCCCTCTGCCACACCGCGCATCAGCTGGCTCTTGCCTGCGCCCAGGTCGCCCGTCAGCAGCAGCACATCGCCGTCCTGCAGCTGTTGGGACAGCCGACGGCCCAGCCGGCGCGTCTGCGCGGCTGAGCCGGTCAGGGTCAAATAGGCTGTCAAGTGCTCAGATCCTGCCTTTTTTGAGGATGGGGCCCAGATATCGATAAAGTATATAGGTGACGCCGCTTAGAATCAAGCCTTTGACGATGTTAAAGGGCGCCGTGACATAGAAGATGACCTCGGCCACCGAGTCGATGCCCATGAAGGGCACAGCGGCCGACGCCGCGCCCACGATGGCTTCCAGCGGCATGAACTGCTGGTAGAGCGGTATCAGGATATAGTAGTTGGTCAGCATGCCCACGATGGTCATCAGCACAGTGCCGGCCAGCATGCCCCAGAGCACGGTCTTCTTGGTGCGGCTGCGCTGATAGGGCACGGCGGAGGCCAGCAGCAGGGCGCCCACCATCAGAAAGTCAGCCAGCTCGCCGATGCCGCCTGTGGCGGAACCGATGACGGCGAGGAGGTCCTTGACCGCCAGGGTCATCAGGCCGGCCAGCGGGCCCATGGCAAAGCCGGCCAGCAGCACGGGCACGCCTGAGAGATCCAGCTTGTAGAAGGCCACGGCCGGGATCTCAAAGAAGCGGAAGAGTATGTAGGAGACAGCCGCCAGCATCGCCACACGCACCATCATTTGAGTGTTGATCAGTTTCTTGGACATTGTCTTTACCTCCGATAAAAATATCGCCCCCATGCAAACAGGGGCGATACAATCAGAAAGCAGTGACGCTGCCATCTTCTTCCATCCAGACTGTACTGTCGGCCATGGAATCTCACCATGTCAGCCTTTCGGCTCGCGGGCTTTACCGCCGGTGGGGACTTTCACCCCGCCCTGAAGATGCTGGGTTATGAACTTGTCAAAATCATATCACGGCCTCTGTGCCGCGTCAAGCCCTGTGAGACAAACTCAGAACACCTCGGCCGCGCCCTCGGGCCGCACATCCAACACATGGCAGGATCGGTCACCAAAGACGGCATCCATCTGCCGCACAAAGCTATCCAAGCGGTCCAGCGGCACGAAGTTGAGCATGGTGCCGGCAAAGCCGCCGCCGTGCAGGCGGCAGGCGCCCTGCCCCGCCAGCAGCTCGCGCGCCAGCGCCAGCGCCAGCGAAATGGGCTGCTCGCCCGCGTGGGCGTAGACATTCTGCAGCAGCTCCCAGCTGGAGTGACCGGACAGATTGATCTGCTCAAAGAAAAGCGCGGTGTCGTGCTGGCGCAGCGCCTCCAGCGCACGCTCCACCCGCTGGTTCTCCTCAAAGAAGTGCAGCGCGCGCAGCACAGGCCTGTCCCCCACGGA
>CAKTTM010000336.1 GCA_934615145.1 uncultured Clostridia bacterium
CCCACCAGCCAGATCGTGGGCACCCAGGCGGTGATGAACGTGATCGCCGGCGAGCGCTACAAGATGGTGCCCAATGAGTCCAAGGCCCTGCTGAGCGGCGAGTACGGCCGCCTGCCGGCACCCGTCAATGAGGCGCTGCGCAAGCAGATACTGGGCGACGAGCCCGTCATCACCCACCGCCCGGCCGACGACATCAAGCCAGAGCTTGATAACTACCGCAAGGAGATCGCCCAGTACAGCCAGCAGGACGAGGATGTGCTCAGCTACGCGCTCTTCCCGCAGGTGGCGACCAAGTTCTTCCAGACCCGCCAGGCGGCGCAGCTCAAGACCGATCCGACCACCTACGACGCCAAGACCGGCGTGATGCCTGTATGATCTAGGCGAGGCATATTGGGGAGCGGGGCCGAAAGGCTCCGCTCCCTTTTCGTCATCCCTGACATATTTTGACAAGCATGTGAGCGCTTGTTATAATGCTCTCGCTGGCACCCCATGGGGCCTGACATACTGCATCTGTTACAAAGGATCGTCGGGTATCTATATGAACCTGAACGGAGGACAACATGAGCGAAACCAAGCGGTTTACCCTGACAGCGCTGTTCGTAGCGCTCATCTTTTTACTGGGGCTCACCCCGCTGGGGCTGATCCCGCTGGGCTTCATCTATGTGACCATCCTGGCGCTGCCGGTCATCATCGGCACCCTGGTGCTGGGCTTGCGCACCGGCTTTGTGCTGGGCCTGGCCTTTGGCGGCATCAGCACCTTTAAGCTGCTGACTGCGCCCAGCACACTGGCCGGTAATCTGCTGGGCGCCAGCCCCGCCCTGGCCATCGTGATGTGCATCCTGCCCAGGCTCTTGATCCCGCTGGCCAGCCACCTGGCCTTCATCCGGCTCAAGACGCGCAGGCGCCGCCTGGCGGCAGCCTTTGCGGGCGCCGCTGGCTCGCTGACCAACACGGTCTTCTACCTGGGCTTGATGCTGCTGTTTTATCAGATGAGTGGGCTGGACAGTAGCGCCGTCATCACGCTGATCATCGGCACCGGCCTGATCGCGGGCTCCATGGAGGCGCTGGTGGCAGCGCTGCTGACACCGCCCATTGAGCTGGCGCTGGACAAAATGATACACAAAAGCTGAGGAGAGACACTATGCTTCTGGTCATGGACATCGGCAACTCCAACATCAAGATTGGCCTGTATGAAGGCACGGAGCTCAAGCAGTACTGGCGGGTATCCACCAACAGAAACTACTCTGCCGATGAATATGGCGCCTTTCTGGAAAACATGTTCCGACACGCGGGGCTGAAGCTCAACCAGGTAGGCGGCGTGGCGGTCTCCTCCGTGGTGCCCACGGTCAACTTCACCATCGATCACCTCTGCCGGGACTACTTTGGCATCGATGCCATGTTCGTGACCCCGGGGGTCAAGACGGGCATCAATATACTCTACGAAAACCCGCGGGACCTGGGCGCCGATCGCATCTGCAACGCGGTGGCCGCCTATACCAACTATGGCAGGCCCTGCATCTTTATCGACTTTGGCACCGCCACCAGCTTTGGCGTGGTGGATGCCAAG
>CAKTTM010000337.1 GCA_934615145.1 uncultured Clostridia bacterium
AAGTAGGAGATGGGCAGTATCAGCACCGGCATGGTGGAGGTGAGTGTGGAGGCGATGGCGGCCTGGGTGAGCTGCAGGGCCAGCATGCTCAGCAGCACGCCCAGAAAGGTGCCGATGACGCCACCCGACAGCACCACCAGGCGGCCATCGGCCGACTGGCGCAGCTTTTGCAGATCACCCCAGGATGACCGGATGGCAAAGAGCACCAGCATGCCGGCGATGCCGCCGATCAGGCGCACCTGGGTGGCGAACAGCGCGCTGATGTCTGAAAGCGCCAGCTTGCTGGTAATGTTGGCGATGGCCTGCGTCAGCGATGCGGTGGCCGCAAACAGCAGCCCACGGGCCAGATCCCGCCTGCGCTGCGCGTCGCCCAGGCCAATGACCAACAGGATACCGCCCAGCACCAGCGCCATGCCCAGCATGTTGGCGCCCGACAGTCTTTCACCAAAGAACAGATAGCTCATCAGCGCGGTCAGCACCGGCGCAAAGGAAAAGACAAGCATGGTGAGCCTGGCGCCGATGGCCTGGAAAGCGCCAAACAGCAGGGTATCCCCCAGCGAAAAACCGATCAGGCCGCTTAATATCAACCAGCCCCAGATGGCGGGCGAGGCATCCAGCGGCAGCAGCGAGCCATACATCACTGCGGCCGCCACCGTCACCAGCACAAAGCCCAGCACCAGGCGGGCCAAATTGATCGCAGCGCTGTCAAAGCCCACGCCGCGGCGCTCCACAGTCACCGAATTGAGCGTCCACAGCAGCGCCGCGCTCAGCGCCGCCAGCATCCCCCATTGTGCCATGCCCTCACCTCCCGCACCATCTTAGCCAAGGCGCGCGGCCTGTCAATGCCTGGGCTGTAACGTAACAGCCGCATTTTCTTTGACATCCCAGGCCCTGCGTGCTATGTTGGCGATACAAAAGGACAAAAGGAGCACAGCATGCTGCCAAGGATCACATTGCTTGCCACGGGAGGCACCATCGCCAGCGTCGCCTCGGACACCGGCCTGGTGCCGGGAATGCGTGGAGAAGAAATATTGGCCCACTGCCCCGCGCTTAAAGCGCATGCCAGCATCAGCGCCATCGATGTGTTTTCGCTGGACTCCAGCAACATACAGCCTGAGGAGTGGCAGCTGCTGGCCGCCGCTGTGCGCAAGGCAGCACCCGACAGCGACGGCATCGTCATCACCCACGGCACCGACACCATGGCCTATACGGCCAGCGCCTTGAGCTTCATGCTGCAGGGGCTCAATATCCCGGTGGTCTTCACCGGCAGCCAGCTGCCGCTGAAGGATCCCCTCTCAGACGCGCCGGGCAACCTAAGCGAGGCCTTCACCGTGGCGCTGCAGGCGCCGCCGGGGGTCTATGTGGCCTTCCACCACCGGGTGATCTATGGCACCCGCGCGGTCAAGATGCGCACGCTGGGCTTTGACGCCTTTGACAGCATCAACGCGCCGGCGGTGGGCTACTTTGACGCCGACGGCCTGCACCTGTCAAACGCGGTGGAGAACGCAGGCCGCGTCAAGCTATCCCTACCGCCGGAGGACTACCT
>CAKTTM010000338.1 GCA_934615145.1 uncultured Clostridia bacterium
ATGCCCGCCCGAGCGCAGGTAGTAGCAGCTGGTCACCGGCGTGGACAGCCTGGGATCGGCCACCACCTCACAGACGGCCAGATCGCCCACCGGCTGTATGACATCGGAGTAGATCACATAGCGGTTGACCTCGCCGCGCGGCGGGGCATAGTTCTTGTTGGGGCGCACTTTGTGGCTGTCGGCGTCCGCGCGGCTCAAGTCAATCAGGCACATGGCGCCAAGGGAGCGCATGCGCTCCTTGAATGTGTACTGCTCCTGCTTGTCGGGCACCACGCGCATAAAGCCCTCGTCGCCGATGCTGTCCAGATCCTCCTGACTGACGGCGCCTTGGGCATCCAATAGCGGGCGCACGCGAAACAGCGCCCGCTGGGTATTATCTTCCTCGATACTGGCCAGAAACACTCTGCCGGAAAAGTCCATACATACCTTCCTTCTGAAATAAAAGCTCGGGGCATACTCTAAAACATTCTATGCGCTGGCCTTGCTTTCGTCAAGCCAAAGGCTCGCTTTCCGGGCTCCAAGGGGGTATACTGTGCCGGAGGGAAAGATGATGAGAAAGACTATCAGGCCACTGCATCTGCTGATCGCGCTGGAGATCGCTCTGGGCGCCACCATCAGCATACTGATTGCCCAGGGCCTGGGGCTGATGTACAGTGCGTCGGCGGGCATCACCACACTGCTGACCATACAGCACACGCGTGACATGACGCTCAAGACCAGCGTGCAACGCTATATTGTCTTCCTGCTGATGCTGGCGCTGAGCTTTGCGATCATGCTGCCACTCAAGTTCAGTTCGCTTAGCTTTGGCTTGTTTCTGCTGATTTTTGTGGCGCTGTGCTATGTCTTTGGCCTGCACGCCGTCATGCCCAGCAATGCCGTGCTGGCCACACACTTTCTCATCGAGCAGAACATGGGCCTGCCGCTTATCATCAATGAGTTCTGGATATTGAGCCTCGGCGCCGCAGTCGGGGTGGCCATCAACCTGCTGATCCCCCACCAGCGTCAGCCGCTGAACCGCTATCGCGACGACATAGAGCAAAGCCTTCGCGACATCCTGCGGGTGATGAGCCGCCGGGCCTTGGGCCTGTGTGAGCTGGACGGGAAGCAGCAGCCCTGCACGCCGCAGGCCATCCAGCAGGAGAACGAGCGGATGCAGCAGCAGTTTGCTGCGCTGGAGCAGCGCATTTGCGCCTATGAGCGCGCCGCGCGCGAGGAGGGCGGCAACCGCCTGCAGGCGGAGGACGGCTACCCCATCGGCTACTTTCAGATGCGCAGCCGCCAGGCCGCCTATTTGCAGCGCATGTGGGGCAATGTGGCCCGTCTGCAGCGCGGCTACAGCATCACCCAGCCGGTGGCAGACCTGCTGCTTGACATCAGCCAGGGCTTTGCCGAGGCCAATAACGCCGTCGCCCTGCTTGATCAGTTAAGCCGCCTGGAGCGTGACTATGACAGCTCTGCCCTGCCGCTGCACCGGGCTGAGTTTGAGCACAGGGCGCTGATGTACGT